>DATGFU010000697.1:0-5077 GCA_035308865.1 Allostellaceae bacterium
TGGTCAGAAGTCGACAGGCCCGGCCGCTGCCTGCGGCTGGAAAGCACCAAGGAAGGGCGATCAATCCGCCCGGCTGGCGCGGCGTTGCTCGACGTGCTCGACAAGGCCGAGCGCCGGGCCGGCTGCGATTATGTGCTGTTCGGCGCGGCGCGGCCGGCGAACGACAAAGCGGACGGCAAGGACGCGAAGTCAAAGCCGCTCGGCCACTATCGGGGCTTGCCGAAGGCGTGGGCGCGGATCGCCAAGCGCGCCAAGCTGCCGCATGTCACGCCGCACACGCTGCGCCACAGCTTCGCGAGCGTGGCGAACGAACTCGGCTATACCCTGCCCACGATTGGCGCGATGCTAGGCCACGCGTCCGGCGACGTGACGAGCCGCTACATCCACCACGTTGACGCCGCGCTCGTCTCAGCGGCCGATCGCGTGGCGCAGCACATTTGGTCATACATGACCGGCGAGGCGGCCGACGTCCGACCGATGAAGCCTGCCAAGGTGACGGCATGAGCACCGACAGCGCCGAGCCGGCCGGGGGCTACGACTTCGATTTCAACGCCGTACAGCCTCCGTTAGACGGGCGGCTGTCGACCGAAGCGGATGTAGCGCTGCGCCACGCGCTCGCAACCACGGCGGCCGAGACCGCGTCAACCCGCAAGGCAGCTATCGCCGCGCTCGACGCGGCCCGGCTGGCACTCCGCGATTTGGTGCAGCCGATCGGCGACGAAGCGGCGGAGGCTTACGACATCCTAGACGACGCGCTCGTGAGTGTGACGCGCGAGCTGCGCGACCTAGCGGCCGGCGGCGCTCCGGGGCCGATTACCGAGCCGATGAAGGTGAACGGCCGGCCTGCAAACCCTGAAGCGAAGATTGTGGATCAGGCCCGGCGCGTGCTGGCCTATGAGTGGTTGCAGCTTCTCGGCGAGCGGCCGAAGCAGGCTGCGGCGATGGTTGCGAGCGCTACCGGCCGCGGGCTCGCCAGCGAAGTTGAGCGCGTGCAGCAACTCGCCGCGGACTTCAAGGGGCCTCGGCAGGCCCGCGCGTTGGGAAGCCTCTGGTATGAGGTCGAGTGTGCCGTGTGGGGCGATGGGGGTCGAACGGTCGCCGATGCGAGCCCAGGCGAAGTGATCGCCTAGCTGCGGGGCGCAATAGAATAATCGCCGGCTAACGTGCTCACCCACTTGCCCGCCAGCCGGAATTGTTGCTTACGACTTCGTCGGCGTCGGGGCTGACTGCTGCGGTGCCTGGGGTGTCATCGCGCTTGACCCGCCGGTCGGGGGCGGCTTCTGCGCCGTCGCGGCGGATGCGCTCGGCGTGTAGCCCTTTTGGAAGGGCTGATAGCCTTCCGTCAGCGGCTTAAAGCCGTCCATCGCCATTCCTCGGTTCGACCCGCTGCCCTGGTGCTTAGGTCCGCTCATGAAAGCCTCACTCCTTAAACTCAATGAACGCTATCTGCGCGGCGGTAAGATATATCCCACGCGACCGCTCCACGGGCTGCCAGACGCCTTCCTGGTCGATGACATAGACCCTCTCAAGATATAGGTCGTGCCGATCGGGATCGGAAGACGCCATTGAGGCTCCCCCGAAATAACCTGCTACCTCCTTGCCACTCGTAAGCGTCACTAAAACATAACATGGGTCTGCCCGACTGAAGAACCAATCCCAGCCGGTTGGTATAGGATTTATCGGGCGTAAACGCAGAAACCTAAATAACCATGCCAGGCCATCCCACTGTGCAACATAAGCGGCCCCAATTCCAAGCCCGGCTGGGACCAAGAAGATAATTATGAACCACAAAATTGCTTGGTACACCGGAAATGACTTAAATATCTGATCTGTTACAAGCAAATAGATAAATGGGGAGCAAATTGCATAATTGACCGCAGTGGCGGTCAAGAAACCAAGAAACATTGTTTCTTTGTCGCGTGTTTCCCTAAGAGGGACAAATTGCAACATAACACTGCGGTACACAAATCCCGGCACGAAGACAGCGACAACAAAATATAGATTGGGCCAGTCCTCTAGTTTCACTATCTAATGCTCCGAAGTTATCCCGGCGCAGCGTTGCACTTCCGGCGCGTCCTGTAATAGTACGGCTATCGGCTATCCACTCGCAATCTGGTAAGCGGCGAACTCCATGACATCTCTGTGAATTTGACCGGGACGTGATTGCTAGCGTGGCCTTCACGCGCTATGGTCGCGCTCGGCTGCGATCGAGGGCGGGAGCGATTGCCATGCTGCGGCATCCAATTCTTGCTTGCGCAGTCGCGGCGGTTCTTTCCGCGGACGCACAGGCAGACCCCATGCCAGTAGGGATGCAAGGCGCAGGTATGGCGACATGCGCAGAATACGCTAAGCAATATGCCGCCGAGCCGCTTATTGATCTTCACTATTTTTCCTGGGCTCAGGGCTATATCGCCGCAACGAATGTCCAATTTGGGAGCAGAGATAAATGGATGCTGGACCTTTCCTCAATTCCGGTTGAAGCGCAGCAAACTTCAATTAGGAGTTATTGTGATAAACACCCGCTTGCTCAATACTATAGTGCCGTTACAGAACTGATTTCAAAATTTAAGACAACCCGTGCCATTATAACCCCATAGTGGCAATTCCTTACGCGCCGTCGCGGCGTCCGGTTGACGAGTGAGTCCGGCCTTCCTATTTTCCCGCACAACCATCCCGACTGCCGAACGCGCGGAGCACCAGCAATGCCCGGTCCCGTCATCGACTTCGTTCCCGTCGAGCAAGCGCGCCCGATGCCCCGGCGCGGCGTCCGGTTCCGCGTTGTCATGTCCTTCGGCTTGCTGGCGGTCTTCGCCTACTTCATGTCGCAGCACTTCGCGGCAGCGGCCGGCGGGGGCGTATCAGCCTCGGCCGGCAACTGGTTCCTGTTGATGCTGCTGTTCGGCACCGTGGCGGCCGTGACTGCCTTCGCCAGCTTCCTAACGACTGGCAGGCTTTGGTAGCGACTGCACGGCCGTACTCGCCGGGAGCGTCGTAAGCGCGGACGTCGCGAGCGCCCGCAGCGGAGCAACGCCACGCTGCCGTGCCATACCGTCGGCGAGCTGCGCCGCATAGGCGGGGTCGGTTACGGCGCGCTCTAGGGCATTCGTAAACGCCGCCTGCCGCATCCGGTCGGGGATCGCCTTAACCGCCTGTACGACGGGCTGCAACATGCCGCCGGCGATTGCCTTGGTCGCCGCTTCGGCCCCGCCGGTCGCCGCGCCGAGAGCCATCGGGACGGCGGTTGTGGCGATCGTCTCGGCCAGGTTGCCACCGCTCCGGTCGTTCAACGCCTCGCCGATCGCCTGTAGCCGCATCGTCGCTTCCGGCGACTGGCTGCGCGCGATCAGGTCCCGGTTGCTGCGGAGCCACCCGTTGAACGAGGCGGGTGTGATCTGCCCTGTATCGTCGCGGAGGTCCCGAGCCGCGATGCTGTCGGAGACGGCTTTCTGTGCCGTCAGCGTGTCGAGCGTCCCTTGCGCTGCCTTGGCCGTGGCGAACTTCTGCGCCAAGCCTGGAAACCAATACTGCACGTTGCCATTGAGCGACTTCTGGTATGGCGCCATCGCCCGATCGAACGCCACCTGATCGAGCGTCCCGTCGGGATTGATGGCGCCCTGTACGCGACCGATGAGATGCTGTTCAAGCGCTCCGAGCGCGGCGTTGCGGTCCCCACCAAAGGCCGCCGTCAACTGCTCAAGGTCCGTCTTCGTCGCTGGCGATTTGAGGAAGGTGTCGGGCACGCGCTCATCCTGCAAGGTGTATCGCGGCGGCTGGCCGTATTGCCGCGTGGCGTCAAGCGTCTTCGCCACCGGCCCGTAGCTCATAGGGTCGAGCGGACGGCTGGCATCGGCGAACCCCTGCCGAATGTCGGCGTAGCCGGCGAGCGCCGGCTGATCGGCTGTTGCCGCAACGGCCGGATACTTGGTGTCGAGCAGCGAGACGAACTGATCCCGTAGGATCGAAGCCGTGCGCTGCGCCCGCGAGCCCGGCGCGGTGGCGTTCACTGCGTCGTCGAGCTGCCCCTTGACACGGTCGAGCAAGTCCGGCGGCATCCCCGCCTTAATGTTCACCGGATCGCCGGCGGGGCTGAACTCGACGTAATCGGTGATCGGTGGCAGTCCTTCGTCCTTCATGGCGTTGCCGGCGCTGACAAGCGCGGATCGGAAGCCGGGCCGAGCCATGAACGGCGAGATATCATCCGGGCCGAGCGGACGGCGCTGGCGGAACGCGTCGTAAGCTGTACCGGCGACATCCGAGCGCGCCTGGCCGAGCTGATCGGCGCGGCCCTGTAGATCGCTGCGGAGCGATGAGCCCGCCTGCCACGGCTCGAGGCCCGGCCCAATGTCGCCGGTCGCAGTCTGGACGGCGCTGCGAGCCGCGCTCACGTCGCCGGGGCTGGGTTGCGGGAGAGCCGTCGCGGGGCTGTTGTCGACCGCCGCAACGACCTTCGCCGCTTGGTTTGTCCCGGCAACACTCGGGAGCATCGACCGTCCGGCAGAGGCCGCATTGTGTGCGAGGAAGGCCGACAGCGCGCCTCCGAGCACGGACAGTACGGGATCGTCCGTGAGCTGTTGGATGACGTCGCCGGTCCCGCCAGCGAGTGCGCTGGTTGCCGCGCGCGCGGCGCCGCCGCCCCCTGAGAGAGCCGCAGCCCCCGCAGCCTGCGCGACTTGCCCGGTCGGCGTGACCGGCTGGTAGACGCTCGGGTCGCGCCCGAAGGGCGAGCCAAGGATATGCAGCCCCGCGTTGACGCTGTCGGTGAGCCCCTGCGAGCTCGGCAACCCCGCCATCAGCGGATCGGTCGCGTCGAAATCGGCGCCCGTCATGTGCGGCCCGCTGTCGGGGCGTAGGTTGGCGCCCTGGGCTTTGGCCCAATTCAACACATGCTCGGCCGTGTGGGGTAAGCTCAATAGCCCTATCCCGGCCTGAAGCGGAACGGATACGGCGAGCTTGCCCCATTCCTCCGATTGGGGCGGCTGCGTCGTAGCCGGCGGGTCGAGCTTCACGTCATCCGGCAACGGCACGATGCGCGGGCCGCTCCCTGCGGCAGGCGGCGTGCCTGCGGGAGCCGGCTGGC
>DATGFU010000698.1:0-17657 GCA_035308865.1 Allostellaceae bacterium
GTCGCCTTCGTGATCGGCGCCAACGATGTGACCAACCCGGCCGCCAAGACCGACCCGGCCTCGCCGATCTATGGCATGCCGATCCTCGAGGTCGAGAAGGCCAAGACCGTCCTCTTCATCAAGCGCTCGATGGCATCCGGCTATGCCGGCGTCGACAACGAGCTGTTCTTCCGCCCCAACACGATGATGCTGTTCGGCGACGCCAAGAAGATGACCGAGGAGATCGTCAAGGCGCTGGGGGCGTAGTCACCAGATATCGTGCTCGGGTTCAGACGCCGGGGTGGGGTCGGCGAGATGCTCGCGCGTTTCCGAGCACATCCGGTCAGGCGAGGCGAAGAAATGGGTAACTGCCTTCGCTGCTTCTCGGGTGCTCGGGAGCTCGACGATCGCCACGTAGAATTCATGCGCGATCCCGCCAGTCTCGTACCAGATGTACCATCGTGACCCGACATTGCCGCCCCGGATAAAGCGCCGCGAAGGCAGGCGAGGTCCGGGTATGACCACATCGGTGACCTGCCAGGGTTGATCACGATCGGCCATGATGAACTCGTTTAGTATCGCACCGGGCATTTTGCGGGCGAGCTCGGTTGCGATGGGTGCAGGGATCTCCTTGACCGAGTTGAACGATGTGCCGCCCTGATCCAGTGCAGGGCATGCGGGGTTGGGGCTCGGCTCAGCGAAGGCCGCGTTCGACGCGATGAGGACGAGGGCCAGCGCGGCTGCAATGCGGCGGTCGAGATGCCAACTCATGTCAGTGCCCTCCGTTCGGGCCGCCGCCGGAGATACGCAGCGGCATCCTTCAGATCGCTGAACAACGCCGGCCGGAGAAACGGTTTGGCGCCATCGATCGGCTCGTCACGCAGCGCGAAGAACATCGCCAGCCCGTAGCACCAGGCCCGCGGCGGCAGATAGCCCAGCCTCCGCCACTGCCAGCCTTGCGAGAACGTGTCGCCGTGCTGCTTAAACTCGAAGGCGCAGGTCGCGCCGAACAGGCCGAAGCCGAAATAGACGGTGGCGAGGTCGGTGGCAGGCTCCTCCATCGCCTCGCCGCCGGGCGGCAGCTCGTGGATCGTCCTCAACCGATAGTGGCAGAGCTCGTGCGCGAGCGTCGCCACCAGCTGCGCGGGATCGCCGACAGCGCCGGGATCGCCAACAGCGCCGGGATCGTAGGTGATGACGACCTCGTTGCCCTGCACGCTGAACGTGCCGTCCGGGTCGCGCTCGTCGAATTTGAGGGCCCAGAACTCGCCGACGCGCGTCTCCGGCTTCTCGGCCTGCGGCTCGAGGCGGCAATGCCAGTCCGACATGCGGGCATGGCGCTTCACATGCTCGAAGACATGCTCGGCCCGCTCATGGCCGGTCGCTTCGCTCGGCGGGAAGAAGCCGCGGGTGGGCGCCACCAGCGGCGAGCGGCGAAGATCGTCGAGCCCGCCGAAATGCCTGAGGAACCATGCCCAGGTCTCGGCCTGCCAAGCCTCGTCCTCGGCATCGACGAATCGTCGCTCGCGCCAGGGCCAAAGCCGCATGTCCCGACCCCTGCCAGGGATGCTGGAATTTCGCTTCCGGTCCGACGCAAGGTGTCTTACGCCGAAGTCTGGAGCATGAGGTGCAAACCGTGGACTCTATGCTGACGACCAGGGGTCGGCTGACCATTCCGAAGCCGATCCGTGACCATCTTGGATTGAGGCCCGGGGACCGCGTCAAGTTCTTCGTGCGTCCGGACGGCGGCTTGGCCCTACTGCCGGTTTCGGCGTTGCGACGGATCGTCCAGGCCGATCCTGTTCGGGGACATCGACGAGGCCGTCGCGGCCGCCGACGCGGAGACTTCCCGACATGACCATCGACGACGTCATCGCGGACTTCGCCACCACCGGCAGCACGCTGCCCGTCGAGTCGATGCGCTGGGCGCTCGACCATTGGGACGAGGCGGCGCCGCGCTTCGTCGCGCTGCTGGCGCGCGCCGCCGACGGCGAGGACTGCGGCACGGAGACAGAGAACGCTCTCTTCTACATCATCCATCTTCTGGCCGAGAAGCGCGAGACGGCGGCGTTTCAGCCGCTCTGCCGGCTGCTGCAGGACGCCGAGCTGAGCGAGGAGGTTCTCGGCGACGCGATGACCGAAACGCTGTGGGGTGTGCTCATCGCCCTCTACGACGGCGATGCGAACGCGCTCAAGCGGTTGACCGAGACGACCGCGGCGGACGAGTTCGTGCGCGGCCATGCGCTCGACACGTTCGCCTACCTCGCCCGTACGGGCGGCTATGACATCGCGGAGGTGCACGCCTATTTGGAGCACCTGCGCGACGAGATGCGGCCGCGCAAGAATTGCTTCGTCTGGGTCTCCTGGGTCGAGGCGGTGGCGAATCTCGGCTTCGCGGATCTCGCAGGCGATGTCGAACGCCTCTTCCGGCACCGGGCGCTGCCCGACCGGGTGATGGACCTGGAGGATTTCCGGAACGATCTCGCAGAGGTGCTCGCCGACCCGGACGGCATGGCCGGGTTCCGGCGCAGCCACGACCGTTACGAGCCGTTCGCCGACACGATCGGCACGTTCTCGAAATGGTACGGATTTTCGGAACAGTACAGGCAGGATCAGGCCAAGCGGGCGGCGCGCGAGCGGCAAGAGCAGCTCGAACGCGCGCTTGATCCCGTTCCGCAGCCCTATGTCGACCCGGTCCGCCGCATCGGACGCAACGATCCCTGCCCGTGCGGCAGCGGCAAGAAGTACAAGAAATGCTGTCTGACGTGACGCCGGCCGAAAACTGAAACGGCGCCGGAAATCCGGCGCCGCCATCGACTCAGCCTGCGCCGGGGCCTAATACCCCTCGCGGTCCATGCGCTTGCGCAGGAGCTTGCGGTGCCGGCGCACGGCCTCCGCCTTCTCGCGGGCGCGGCGCTCGGAGGGCTTCTCGTAGTTACGGCGGAGCTTCATCTCCCGGAACACGCCTTCCCGCTGCATCTTCTTCTTGAGCGCGCGGAGCGCCTGATCGACATTATTGTCGCGGACGAGGACTTGCACGGCGGGGCGACACTCCAATCGCAGACCAAAACCATTCGGCGGCGCGGGTCGCGCTGCCGTTGGCCTCTCCATAGCATCGAACCGGGCCGCAGGGAAGGGGGAGCCGCCGCACTTCCACGCAAGCCGGCTTTACCGGCGCAGGCGACCTCAGCATACTGCCGCGCGCCATGAGCATCCTGAAACTCGCCCGCATGGGCCATCCCGTCCTGCGGATTCCGGCCCGTCCGGTCGAGGACCCGACGGCGCCGGAGATCAGGGCGCTGGTCGGCGACATGATCGAGACGATGGCGGATGCCGGCGGGGTCGGGCTCGCCGCGCCGCAGGTGCACGCATCGCTCCGGGTGCTGATCTACTGCGTGCCCGCGGCGCGGGTCAGCGGCGCCGCGGATGACGTGCCGGTGGATCTCACCGCCATCGTCAATCCGCTGGTCGAGCCAGACGGCGACGAGCAGGAACTCGGCTGGGAAGGCTGCCTCAGCATTCCCGGCCTGCGCGGCGCGGTGCCGCGCTACACGCGCGTGCGCTACGCCGGATTCGACCTCGACGGCGAGCGGATCGAGGCCGTGGCGACCGGGTTCCATGCCCGCGTGCTGCAGCACGAGGCCGATCATCTCGACGGCATCATGTATCCCGAGCGCATGACCGATCTCAGGCTGCTGTCCTTCATCGAGGAATCCGCACGGTTTCCAGTGGACCTCGCCGCCTACGCGGCGGAGGGACGGCCGTGACCGCCGGCGACGAGACCGCACGCTGCAAGGATGCGCTGCTGGAGGCGATGCTCCCGCATGTCGCCTTCGACGGCTGGTCGCCTGCTGCGCTGGCGGAGGGAGCCCGCACGCTCGGCTGGGCGCCGGACGAGGCGGGTCTCGTGTTTGCCGGCGGCGCCGATGCCGCGCGGCAATGGCTCGACGACTGGGCCGACCGGCGCATGGTCGAGCGGTTGCGGGCGACGGATCTGTCGGCACTCCGCACGCATCACCGGGTTGCCGCGGCGCTGAAGGCGCGGCTTGCCGCGCTCGGTCCCTATCGCGAGGCGGTCCGTCTGGCGCTGGCGTCGCGCTTCACGCCGTTCGGTGCGGCCTACGCAGCGCAAGCGGTCTACCGCACCGTCGACGCGATCTGGTGGGAAGTGGGTGACGCCGCCACCGATTTCAACTTCTACACCAAGCGCGGCATCCTGGCGGCGATCCATGCCTCGGCGGTGCTTTACTGGCTGGTCGACACGAGCGAGGACGGGGCGGATACCGAGTCCTACATCGACCGCCGCATCGCCGATGCCGGGCGGCTGCCGGTGCTGCGCCGCCTGGCCGAGGACACGCTGCGGCGGTGGCGTTCGGCCGCCGCCGATTTCCGCCGCGAAGCGAGGCTCTGAAGAATGGCGTACTGGCTGCTCAAATCCGAACCCGCCAAGTATTCCTGGGACCGGCTGGTCGCGGACCGACGGACCCACTGGGACGGCGTGCGCAACCATCAGGCGGCGATCAATCTGAAGGCGATGAAGGCCGGCGACCGGGCGTTCTTCTACCACTCGCAGGAAGGGTTGGAGATCGTCGGCATCGCCGAGATCGTGCGAGAGGCCTATCCCGATCCGAGCGATCCCGCCGGCCGCTTCGTCATGGTGGACGTGGCGCCGGTCGAGAAGCTCAAGCACCCGGTGACGCTGGCCGCCATCAAGGCCGAGCCGCGGCTGGCGTCGCTGGCGCTGGTGCGGCAGGGGCGGCTTTCGGTCTCGCCCGTCGCCGATTCGGAGTGGAAGATCATCTGCGCGATGGCCGACGCCGCTTGACCGGGACCGCGGGGACCGTCTACTTCGGTCCCGACCACCGATGATCGTCGACCAGATCGAAGCTCATTTCCGCGGCGTGCCGCGCGGCGCCGCGGGCAATGTCCCGCTTGGCACGCTGCGCGTGCTGGAGCGGCTCATCGCCGGGCGCGAGATCCGGTGCAGCGTCGAGACGACAGCTGGCGCTTCGACCATTCTCATCGGTGCCGTGAGCGCCCGCCATATCGCCTTCGTCGAGGACGACCGGCCGGCGCCGACGAGCGCCGTGCGGTGTGTCGAAACCTGTCCGATCGCGCGTCCCGAGGGGATCGAATTCGTTCACGGCATGCTCGGGCTCGTCCTGCCGCGCCATGCGTTCGACACACCGATCGACCTCCTCCTGCTCGGCGGCGCCCACCGGCTGCCCTTCCCGGTGGGGGCGTTCGGCCTGCTGGCGCGGCACCTGCCCGACGGCACGGGGCTGCTGGTCCTGGACGATGTGCAACTGCCCCATATCCGGCGGCTCTACGACCATCTCCTGGAGGCGGAGGCGTTCGCGCTCGCTGGCTTGGCCGGCGGGACGGCCTTCTTCCGCCGCACCGGCGCGCCGCTGGGCGATCCGCTTCCGCCCGGCTGGGGCGAGCGCCCGCTTCCCGTCGAGGCGGTTCGTCCCGACGATGCCGCATCGATGCTGAGCCTCGCGGCCGAAGCTGCCGAGCGCGGCACCGATGCGTTCGAGCAGGCGCAGCTTGCCGCCAATCACGGCATCGCCGCTCTCGCCGCCGGCGCGTTCGATACGGCCGAGGCAGCATTCCGGACCGCGCTGGCGCGGCAGGCGGACAATTCGGAAGCCTATGACGGGCTCGCCTCGCTCGCGGTCGCCCGGGACAAGCCGGCGGAAGCGCTGGCGTTCCGCCGCTGGGCCAGCCTGCTCGACCCGAACCGCGCATCGATCCGGCTGGAGCTGGTGCGCGACCTGCTCAGGCTTCGCCGCTTCGAGGCGGCCGAGACCGAGCTGCATGGTGTGCTGCGCCTCTCTCCCGATCACCACGAGGCGCTCGATTTCCTCGAGGAGCTCTATACGGTGATCGGGCGACCGGCCGATGCCGCGGTCTGCCGCGAGCGGGCGCGGGCCGATGGTCCGGAAGGCCCCCTGCCGGTCTACGTCGCCGGCACGGTTCTCGACTTCACCGCCGCGGGCAATGCGTTGCGCTATGTCGGGCGCGGCTGGCAGGCCGCCGAGGGCTGGGGCCGCTGGACACGCGCCAGGGAGGCCACGGTCGATTTCGTCCTTGATGCGAAGGACGGCGAGCCTGGCGACGGGGTGCTGGCCACGATCGAGCTCCAGCTCGCCGCGAGCCATGCCGGCCCGTCCTTCCGTCCTGCGCTCGATTTCGCGGTCAATGGGGTGGAGGTCGCGACCCGCGGGCTGCCTTCCATCGCGGAAAGCAGCGGGCAGGTCATGGCCGCCGTGACATTCGACAGCCGGGTGTTTCGTGCCGGCCGGGCCAATGCCATCGCTCTGACTTTCCATACGCCGGTGGTGCCGGCGCTGGTCATGGAAAGCACGGATCCGCGCGTTCTGGGCGTCGTCGTGTCGACCCTGAAGCTATCGTTCCGGAAGTTGGGGCCGGCACCGGCGCCGGCTGCCGCCTAGCTGCGGCGAGTTGACCATTCCGGAGGCACGGGCCAACCGGTAAGGTCGGGGCCAGACTCCATGGGAGCCTCACGATGCCCGAGACGCTGGCCATCTATCAGGTCGACGCCTTCGCCGAGACGCTGTTCGGCGGCAACCCGGCCGCCGTCGTGCCGCTCGAACACTGGCTCCCCGACGAGACGCTGCAGAAGATTGCCGCCGAGAACAATCTTGCCGAAACGGCCTTCCTGGTGCCGGACGGCCAGGGCTGGGCGCTGCGTTGGTTCACCCCCGCCGTCGAGGTCGCGCTCTGCGGCCATGCGACGCTGGCATCGGGCTTCGTCATATTCCGCTTCCTGCGTCCCGGCTCGCGCCATGCCGCCTTCACGACGAAGCGGGCGGGGATGCTGGAGGTCAGCGAGGTGGAGGGGGTGCTCACGCTCGACCTGCCGTCGCGCCCGCCCGAGCCGGTGCCGCCGCCGGAAGGGCTCGCCGCGGCATTGGGCGCCCGTCCGGTGGCCGTGCTGGCGGCCGAGAAGCTGCTGGCCGTATTCGAGACCGAGCAGGAGGTCGCGGCACTGGCGCCGGATTTCCGCAAGGTCGCGGCCCTGCCGTTCGACGGCGTGATCGCGACCGCGCCAGGATCGGCCGGCACCGATTTCGTCTCGCGCTATTTCGCGCCGCATGCCGGGATCGACGAGGATCCCGTCACCGGGTCCGCGCATTGCGTGCTGACGCCCTACTGGGCTGCCAGACTAGGCCGCCGCCGGCTCGAGGCGCGTCAGATTTCGGCCCGCGGCGGCCATCTCCGGTGCGAGGATTTGGGCGGGCGCGTCGCCCTGTCGGGCCGCGCCCAGCTCTATATGACGGGACAGATCCACGTCACGTGAGTCGCCCAGCGGCATCAGTAGTGATGCCAGTAGTAATGATCGTGCCAGTACCCGTCATGGGCCTCTACCACACAGCCTGCCAGAGACAAGCTTCCGGCAATGATCGCCGCCATAGCGACGAGAGACCGGAGTCTCCGGTACTTCGTGCCGGTTTGCTTCTGTTCAAGGGTCATTTCGCCCTCCAGTTAGCATCGGTCCAAGGTTCGGACCTCTACTTACTAACGGTGGGCGCACGATTATGTTCCAAGGCAATCCCTGGGCGATTTGATGGCGATTTGACGGCGGACTAGATCAAGATGATTTGAGGTCGAATCGACCTCAAATCTGAATCTTGATCTCATTCGAATGTTTAGAGACCGATTCAGCGTTCAGGCCGAATTGGCCTGAACGCATCGGACTCTAACGCGCCGCGGCTGGCAGCAGGGCCGCGATCGACGGCGCGGCCTTGGGGAAGGCGGCCCGATAGTCCTGTCCCAGCAGGGCCGCCACCGTTGCCGCGATCTGGGCCTGCGTCACCGGGGCGATGTTCGTGCGCTCGCCCAGCGGCGGCGTGTCCGGCCCGATCGCCGCGATCCAGATGTTCTCGGAGCCCTTCTGGTCGACGCCGTGCTCCTTCCACTCCTCCGGCCCCGAGCCGCGCCCGTGGTCGGCGGTCAGGATGAACGTCGTCGTGCCGTGATATTCGGGACGGCTCTGCATGACACTCCAGAGCTCCTCGACGTGGTGATCGAAGCCGTGCGCGGATTCGAGCACGAGGTCGTAGCGTCCGGCATGGGCCCAGTCGTCGGTCTCGCCGTAGCCGACGAAGATGGCGCGCGCGTCCTTCGTGCGGGCGAAGTCGATCAGCGGCACCTGCATGAACGCGTCGTACG
This sequence comes from Allostellaceae bacterium, assembly GCA_035308865.1. Taxonomy (GTDB): domain Bacteria; phylum Pseudomonadota; class Alphaproteobacteria; order ATCC43930; family CGMCC-115725; genus DATGFU01. The sequence continues at coordinate 8,179 of DATGFU010000698.1, forward strand.
GCGTCCCGTGGTCGAGCATGGTCGTCTCGCGGTAGAACCGGTCGACCATGGCCTGATCCGGTGTGAGCTTGTCGCCGCGATACGGCAGTTCGGTACCGACCACCATCGTCGCGATGCGGCTTCGCTTCTCGTTGAAGATATCGGCGAAGGCGTCCCAGGTGGCGAACACGGCCACGCGATCGTGGAACTCGGGTTTGCCGTTCAGCCATTCGTAGACCGTGACGTTCGGGTTGGGGCCGAACTCGTTCGAATCGATGCGGCTGTCCGGCGCACCGGTCAGCATCTCGTTATAGCCCGGGTAGGAGAAGGCGAGGCCGTTGGTCACCCGCGCGATGCTGCCCTTCGTCTGGTTGCCGATGATCTGGCCCTGCCTGGCGATGGTGCCCCAGATGAACGGGAAGAGCGCCTGCCGCCGCGCTTCCGGCGTCTCGCGCCAGTATGTGGCGCTCAAATAGTCCTGGCCGTACCAGTTCCCGCCGTGATCGGTGGTCAGCAGGTCCTTCTCGGCGCCGGTGAACACCTCCTGCCAGCGTAGCCCGTCCGAGACGATGAGGACGACCGTCCGCGTCTTGAGCGGCGTCGCGTCGGCGAGGCCGGACACGAGGAGGCAGATTGCGAGGACGGCTCGAAACATGCGAGGTCTCCCTGTCCGCAGCTCGCGCGGATGAACGCCGATGATAACCGATCGGACGAAATGGTCACCGAGGACGAGTACCGGCGCCTTGCGCTGAGCCTGCCCGGCGCGGCCGAGAGCGCGCATATGGGCCATCCGGATTTCCGGGTGGGCGGGCGGATATTCGCGACACTCTGGCCGGGGCGCCACGGGGTCGTCCTCCTGACGTCGGACGAGCAGGCCATGCTCTGCGCCGCAGAGCCGGCGGTCTTCGCGCCGGTGCCCGGCGGCTGGGGAAAGCGTGGCTCGACCCAGGTCATGCTGGCCGCGGCCGATGGGGCGACCGTCGAGAGCGCGCTTACGATGGCCTGGAAGCGCGTCTCGGCCAAGGGCCGGCCGAGGCGCTAGGAAACGCCCGCCCGACGCGGATCAGGTCTTCGTTTTCCGCGCGGTGGTCACCGATTGACGTCCGCAGCCTCATGCCTCAGCCTCATCAGCGGGACACGCCCCCCCAACGGGGCGCAGCCATTCTGCGAGGAATAGGCATGAAGCCGACACGACGCCCGAATTGCGTCCACTTCTCTTCGGGCCCCTGCGCCAAACGGCCAGGCTGGACGCTCGACGCCCTCTCCGGTGCCCTCATCGGGCGCTCGCACCGGGCGAAGCCGGGCAAGGCCCGCCTCCTTCAGATCATCGACGACAGCAAGGCGATCCTCGGGATTCCCGACTCGTATCGCGTCGCCATCGTGCCCGCCTCGGACACCGGCGCGGTCGAGCTGGCGCTGTGGTCGCTGCTCGGCGCCCGGCCGGTCGACGTGCTGGCCTGGGACGCCTTCGGCGAAGGCTGGGTGACCGACATCGTCAAGCAGCTCAAGCTCGCCGATGCGCGGGTGATGAAGGCGCCTTACGGCAGCTTGCCCGACCTTAGCCAGGTCGATCCCGCCCATGACGTGGTCTTCACCTGGAACGGCACCAGCTCGGGGGTGCGCGTGCCCCACGGCGACTGGATATCCACCGACCGGCAGGGCCTGACCATCTGCGACGCGACCTCGGCCGCCTTCGCGATGGATCTGCCGTGGCCCAAGCTCGATGTCGTCACCTGGTCCTGGCAGAAGGTGCTGGGCGGCGAGGCGGCGCACGGCATGATCGCGCTCTCGCCACGGGCGGTCGAGCGGCTCGAGAGCTGGACCCCGCCGCGGCCGCTGCCCAAGATCTTCCGCCTGACCAAGGGCGGCAAGCTGATCGACGGCGTCTTCGTCGGCGAGACGATCAACACGCCGTCGATGCTGGCGGTCGAGGATGCGCTCGACGGGCTCGCCTGGGCGCAGCGCGTCGGCGGGCTCGCCGGCACGATCGGCCGGACCGAGCGGAACGCCGCGGCGCTCGACGCCTGGGTCCGGGCGACGCCCTGGATCGGCTACCTCGCCGCGGATCCGGCCGTGCGCTCGACCACCTCGGTCTGCCTGGTCTTCACGGATCCCGCCGTGGCGGCGCTGCCGCTCGACCAGCGGACCGCCTTCGCCAAGGCGGTGGCGGCGCTGCTCGACAAGGAAGGGGCGGCGCTCGATATCGGCCATTACCGGGACGCGCCGCCGGGCCTGCGCATCTGGTGCGGCGCCACGGTCGAGACCGAGGATCTCGAAACGCTCTTCCCGTGGATCGAGTGGGCGTATCGCGAGACGCTGCCGCAGTTCGCCTGAACCAGACTGTCATTGCGAGCGGAGCGAAGCAATCCAGAGTCCCGCGCTCCGGCCCTGGATTGCTTCGCTCCGCTCGCAATGACGTCCTTTGATGAAGGGACCATCCCATGCCCAAGGTGTTGATCAGCGACGACCTGTCGCCGCGCGCCGCGGAGATCTTCCGCGAGCGCGGCATCGAGGTCGATGTCCGGATCGGCCTCGACAAGGACGAGCTGAAATCGATCATCGGCGATTACGACGGGCTCGCCGTGCGCTCGGCGACCAAGGTGACGAAGCCCATTCTCGAGGCGGCATCGCATCTGAAGGTGGTCGGCCGCGCCGGGATCGGCGTCGATAATATCGACGTGGCGGCGGCGACCCAGCGCGGCGTCGTGGTCATGAACACGCCCTTCGGCAATTCGATCACGACGGCTGAGCACGCGATCGCGCTCCTGTTCGCGCTGGCTCGCGACATTCCCGCGGCCGACCGCTCGACCCAGGCGGGGAAGTGGGAGAAGTCCCGCTTCCTGGGCGTCGAGCTGACCGGCAAGACGCTCGGCGTCATCGGCTGCGGCAATATCGGCTCGATCGTCGCTGCCCGCGCCGTGGGCCTGAAGATGAAGGTCGCGGCCTACGATCCCTTCCTCAGCGAGGACCGGGCGGTGGAGCTGGGCGTCGACAAGGTCGAGCTGGACGAGCTGTTGCGGCGCGCCGACTTCATCACGCTCCACACGCCGCTGACTGACGCCACGCGCAACATCATCGACGCGTCGGCGCTGGCCAAGACCAAGCAAGGCGTGCGGATCATCAACTGCGCGCGGGGCGGCCTGATCGTCGAGGATGATCTGATCGCGGCGCTCGAATCCGGGCATGTTGCGGGCGCCGCCATCGACGTCTTCCCGACCGAGCCGGCGCGCGAGAGCCCGCTCTTCGGCCGCGACAACGTGGTCTGCACGCCGCATCTCGGCGCCTCCACCGCCGAGGCGCAGGAGAACGTCGCGCTGCAGGTGGCCGAGCAGATGGCCGACTTCCTGCTGACCGGAGCGGTCGTCAACGCGCTCAACATGCCGTCGCTGACCGCCGAGGAGGCAGCGCGGCTCAAGCCCTACATGACGCTCGCCGAGCAGCTCGGATCCTTCGCCGGGCAGATGATCGAGCACGGGCTCGCCCAGATCACCATCGAGTACGAGGGCCACGTCGCCTCGCTCAACACGAAGCCGCTGACCGCCATCGTGCTGACCGGGGTGCTGCGCGGCATGACCGAGACGGTCAACATGGTGAACGCGCCGGTGCTGGCCCGCGCGCGCGACATCCGCGTCACCGAATCGAAGCTTGCCGGGGAATGCGACTACCAAACCCTGATCCGCGTGCGGGTCGAGGGCGCCGGCGAGGGTACGACGATCGCCGGCACGCTCTTCGGGGGCACGCGACCCCGCGTCGTCGAGATCGAAGGCATCGAGATGGAAGCCGAGCTCGGCCCCGACATGCTGTTGGTCCGCAACCGCGACAAGCCCGGCTTCATCGGCAATCTCGGCCGGACCTTCGGCGATGCCGGGATCAACATCGCGACCTTCCATCTCGGCCGGATCGGGCCGGGCGAGGAGGCGGTGGCGCTTGTGGAGATCGACCGACAGATCTCGGCCGAGCTGATCGACCGGGTCCACCACATCCCGAACGTGATCCGGGCGAAGGCGCTCAAGTTCTGAAGGCGGGGACGGCGGCGGGAGTGCGCCCCGCCGCCTCTTGCACCGCACAAAAGAAGCGCGTTACCCTGGTTGCGGCCGCGAGACGAACTCGCGGCCTCCCGGGAGAACAGTTCGGACATGACAGCCCGTCATCTGTGGCGTGTCCTTCTCGTCGGCGCGGTCCTGCTGGGCGCGCCGCGCGCCGGCATCGCCGATGATCAGGCCTCGAGCCTGGCCGCATGGCAGCGCCTGCTGCCGGTGCTGGAGCACCCGCGCTGCCTCAACTGCCACCAGGCGAACGTGCCGCTCCAGGGCGACGAACGCCGGATCCACCTGCCGCGGGTCGAGCGCGGGCCGGACGGCATGGGCGACAGCGCCATGCGCTGCACCGCCTGCCACAGCCAGGCGGCGAACAATCCGAGCTCGGGGGCGCCCGGCGCCGAGGGCTGGTCGCTGGCGCCCGAGACGATGGTCTGGCAGGGCCTGTCGAGCGGCGATCTCTGCCGGCTGATGAAGGACAAGGCGCGCAACGGCAACCGCACGCCCGAGCAGATCGTGGAGCACGTCGACAAGGCCCCGCTCGTCCGATGGGGCTGGGCGCCGGGCGGCAGCCGCTCGACGCCGCCGCTCGGCCATGCGGAATTCGTTCAACAGATGAAGCTCTGGGCGGCAGGCGGCGCCGCCTGCCCGCAGTAAGGAGCATTTCTTCGTCATCCCCGCGAAGGCGGGGATGACGGTATTGGTTGAAGCCCGGTTCTCCCGAGGAGGAGGCGTCATGCTCACGCTCAATGTCAACGGCACCGACCATCAGCTCGACGTCGATCCGGAAATGCCGCTCCTATGGGCGATACGGGACCGGCTCGATCTCACCGGCACCAAGTTCGGCTGCGGCCGCGCGCTGTGCGGCGCCTGCACCGTCCATATCGACGGCGACGCCGCGCGCTCCTGCTCGATCATGGCCGGCGACGCGGTCGGCAAGAAGATTGTCACCATCGAGGCGGTCAGCGGCAAGGTGGCCGACGCCGTCCGCTCGGCCTGGCAGCAACTCGACGTGGTGCAGTGCGGCTATTGCCAGTCCGGGCAGATTATGTCGGCGATCAATTTGCTGAGCGACAACAACAAGCCCAGCGATGCCGAGATCGACGCCAGCATGGAGGGCAACATCTGTCGCTGCGGCACCTATGTGCGCATCCGGGCGGCGATCCACGAAGCCGCCAAGACGCTGGCGTGAGGAGGCGGCGATGACCCACCAGTTCCCCTCGCGCCGCGCCTTCCTCGCCGCGACGGCGGCAACGGCCGGCGCCTTCGTGCTCGCGACGTTCGTGCCGTTCCCCGGCCGGGCTCTCGCGCAGGGCGGTCCGCCGCCGGGTCCCTACGATCCCAACCTCTTCATCAGGATCGGCGCGGACAACACCGTGACGGTGGTCGTCAAGCATCTCGAGATGGGGCAGGGCGTATCGACCGGCATCCCGACCGTCGTCGCCGAGGAGCTCGATGCGGATTGGGCCGATGTTCGCTTCGAGTTCTCGTCGAACGACACGGCGCACTACAACAACCTCTTCTTCGGCCCGGCGATGGGTACCGGCGGCTCGACCTCGATCAACGAGTCCTTCGACCAGATGCGCAAGGCGGGCGCCGCGGCGCGGGCGATGCTGGTCGCGGCGACCGCTTCCGAATGGAAGGTGCCGGCGGGCGAGATCACGGTGGCGAGCGGCGTCGTCGCCCATCCTGGCTCCGGCCACAAGGCGCGCTTCGGCGAGTTGGCCGCTGCCGCGATGCAGCTACCGGTGCCGACGGAGGTGACGCTCAAGCCGGTCTCGTCCTTCAAGCTGATCGGCACGCGGCTGCCCCGCCTCGACTCGGTCGGGAAGACCACCGGGAGGGCCCAGTTCGCGCTCGATATACGCCGTCCCGGCATGCTCACCGCCGTGGTCCGGCGGCCCGATCATTTCGGGGCTGCGGTCGCGACGCTCGACGACGCGGCCGCCCGCAAGGTCGCCGGCGTGGTCGACGTCATCCGCATTCCGTCCGGCGTCGCCGTGCTGGCGACCGACACCTGGGCGGCGACGCGCGGCCGCGAGGCGCTCAAGATCGAGTGGGATCTGAGCAAGGCGGAGCGCCGCTCGACGGCGGAGATTCTGGCCGAGTACGGAAGGCTTGCCGACCAGCCGGGCATGTCCGCGATCAAGCGAGGCGATGCCGCTGCCGGTCTCGGTCGCGCCGTGAAGACCATCGACGCCGAGTTCGCCTTCCCCTATCTCGCCCACGCGCCGATGGAACCGATGAACTGCGTGCTCGAGGTGAAGGGCGGCAAGGCGGAGATGTGGGCCGGCTCGCAGCTTCAGACGCTCGACACCTTCGTGCTGGCCAAGATCCTCGGACTCAAGCCGGAGAACGTCGCCGTCCACACCACGCTGGGCGGCGGCAGCTTCGGCCGGCGCGCCAACCCGCAAGGCGACTGGGCGAGCGAGGCGGCGGCCATCGTCAAGGCGATCGGCGGCAAGGCCCCGGTGCATCTGGTCTGGACCCGCGAGGACGACATCAAGGGCGGGTTCTACCGGCCGCTCTCCTTCCACCGGGTCAAGGCGGGCATCGATGCGCAAGGGCGGATCACCGGCTGGCGGCACACCGTCGTCAGCAAGTCGATCCTGATCGGCACGCCCTTCGAGAAGATGGGGATCAAGGACGGTGTCGATTCGGCGAGCGTCGAAGGCATCGTGGACACCAGCTACGCGATCGGCGACATGTCGGTCGAGCTCCACAATCCGGCCTCGCCGGTGCCGGTGCTGTGGTGGCGCTCGGTCGGGCACAGCCATACCGGGCACGTCATGGAAACGGCGCTCGACGAGCTTGCCCACCTTGCGGGCAAGGATCCGCTGGACTTCCGCCTGGCGCTGCTGGCCGCCAAGCCGCGCGAGCAGGCCGTGCTGAAGCTCGCCGCCGACAAGTCCGGTTGGGGCAGCCCGATGCCGAAGGGCAGGGGCCGCGGCATCGCCTATCACGAATCTTTCGGGACGCGCGTCGCGATGGTTGCCGAGGTCGCCGCCGGCGACACGGACTTCAAGGTCGAGCGTATCGTCGCCGCGGTCGATTGCGGCATCGCGGTCAATCCGGACGTGATCGCCGCCCAGCTCGAAGGGGCCGTGGGCTTCGCCCTCTCGGCCGTGCTGCGCAACAAGGTGACGCTCAAGAATGGCGTCGTCGAGCAGGGCAATTTCGACGACTACGAGCCGACGCGGATCGGCGAGATGCCGCGGGTGGAGGTCCATATCGTGCCGTCCGCCGAGCATCCGTCAGGCGTGGGCGAGCCGGGCGTGCCGCCGCTCGCGCCGGCGATCGGCAATGCGCTCTTTGCGGCCACGGGGAAGCGTGTCCGGTCGCTGCCGATGGAGCTGGGGAGGACGGCTTAGGGAGGACGAAGGACACATCGCGGCAACCAAATCGATGCTCCCGCGTTCAGGAGTCCCAAACGCTGAAACGGGAGATCGATATGCGTTTCGTATGGAGTCCTATGGTGGCGGCCGCGGCGGCGCTGGCCGGCTGCGTGGCGGCGCCCCCGCCGGGACCGGTCGCCTATGAGCCGGCCTATTACGATGCCTATTACGACGGCTACTATGGCCCGTTCGTCGATGGATACTGGGGTGGCGATGGCACCTTCTGGTATGTCGACCGGGATCGCCACTGGCAGCACGACGGGGGCGGCCATTTCCACCGCCAGGCCGGCACCGGCTTCGCCCACGTCCACGGCAGCGGCGTCCACCGCGAGCACTGAGCGAGCGCCGGCGTCGCTGTTCGGCGGCGTGAGCGTGTGACGGAGGCGCTGTCAACGACGTGCTGCATCGCCGGCGGCGGGCCGGCGGGGATGATGCTCGGCTTCCTCCTCGCGCGGGCCGGGATCGACGTGGTCGTGGTGGAGAAGCATGCGGATTTCCTGCGCGATTTCCGCGGCGACACGGTGCATCCCTCGACGCTGCAGGTCATGTACGAGCTGGGGCTGCTCGACGCACTCCTGAAGCGGCCTCACCAGGAGGTTGTCCAGGGTGCCGCGGAGTTCGGCGAGACCCGAATCACGCTCGCGGATTTCTTGCACCTGCCGACACGATGCAAGTTCGTGGCCTTCATGCCGCAATGGGAGTTCCTCGATTTCCTGGCGGGCCAAGGCCGAGCCCTGCCGTCGTTTCACCTCCTCATGGAGACGGAGGTTCACGATCTGGCGCGGGAGGATGGTCGCATCGCCGGCGTACGGGCGCGCGGCCCACAGGGCGATGTGGAGATCCGGGCGCCGCTCACCGTCGGCTGCGACGGGCGGCACTCCGTGGTCCGGCAGCGCGCCGGTCTCGATATCCGCGAGTTCGGCGCCCCGATCGACGTGCTGTGGCTCAGGATCCCGCGGCGCGAGGACGACGAGCACCAGGTGCTCGGCCGGGTCGAGCCGGGCCGGTTCTTCATCATGCTGGACCGTGGCGACTACTGGCAGTGCGCTTTCGTCATCCCGAAAGGCGGGTTCGACGCGATTCGCGCGCGCGGGATCGATGCTTTTCGCCAGGACGTGGCGCGCCTCGCCCGCGCCGAGCCGGAACGGGTCGCCGGCATCGCCAGCTGGGACGACGTGAAGCTGCTCACCGTCAAGGTCGATCGGCTGAGCCGTTGGCACGCGCCCGGCCTCCTCTGCATCGGCGACGCCGCCCATGCGATGTCGCCGATCGGCGGGGTCGGCATCAACCTCGCGATCCAGGACGCGGTCGCCGCGGCCAACATTCTGGCCGACCCGCTCAGATCAGGCCGCGTCGACCAGGCCACGCTGCATCGGGTGCAGCAGCGCCGAACCTTCCCGACCTGGGCGACGCAGCGTATGCAGATCCTGATCCAGAACCGGCTTCTCGCACCGGTGCTGGCCGGGCGCGGGCCGGTGCGGCCGCCCTGGCTGCTCAGCCTCGCCAACCGCTACCCGATCCTGCGGCAGATCCCGGCCCGGATCATCGGGCTCGGCTTCCGGCCGGAACACGTGGCGATCCGCTGACCGGCGGAATGCGCTTCGCTTTTCCGCCCTACGCCCCGGACCCGTAGGGCGGAAAAGCGAAGCGCATTCCGCCGAGCGGCCGGCCAAGCCGGTTACTTCACCGTCACCGTGATGACCGGGGAGGCGATTGGCGGATCGAAGGGGACGTGCGACCAGTTGGCGAGCACGAGCTGAAGCGTGTGCTTGCCGGGCGGCAGCGTGACCGTCGTCTCGGTCTGCCCGCCGCCGAAATGGAGGTGCTGGGCGTCGCTCGGGATGGGCGCCTGCATCTCGTCGGGCTTCAGCGTCGTGTCGATCAGCAGGTGGTGATGCCCGGTCTTGTCCTTCTCGACGCCGGCCGGCGCCACGCCGTAGCCGCTGAGGCCGAACTGCACCTTGAACGGGCTCTTCACGGTCTGCCCGTCCTTCAGGTTGATGAAGTATTCCTGCGGCGCGGCCGGTGGCGTGTCGGCCACGGCCGGAGCGATCAGCGTGATGGCGAA
>DATGFU010000699.1:0-8542 GCA_035308865.1 Allostellaceae bacterium
CGCGGCCGGCGACGCCCGGATCGTGGCCCTTCTGCTGGAACGCGGCGCACCGGTGGATCCGCGCCAGCAGGGCGGCTTCACGCCGCTGATGTCGGCTGCGGCGAGGGGCGACCGCGAGATCGCCGAGCTGCTGCTCGATCACGGCGCCGATCCCTATCTCGTCGACGAGATGGGGCTCAGCGCGATCGACCACGCGCTCAAGGCCAAGCAGGGCGAGCTTGCGGGACGCTTAGCGGCTTGCCCGCCTCGCGAGGGCGATGCTGGCGAGGATCACCAGCCCGCCCAGGACCTGATGCCAGGTTAGCGCCTCGGCCAGCACTGCCCAGGCCAGCACCGCCGCCACCACCGGCTGCAGCAGCAGGCTCACCGCGGAATACGATGCCGGCAGATGGCGGAGCGACCAGCCGATCAGCGTCTGGCCCGCCACTTGGCTGACCAGCGCCAGCCCGAACAGCACCACCCAGCCGTATTGCGTCGCCGGCAGGAAGGATTCTCCGGACAGCAGCGCCGGCGGCAGCAGGAAGAGTGAGCACGCGGCGGCATTGATCGCCATCGCCTGGGCCGCGCCAACGCGTGCCCGCACCCGGCTCAGCACCAGGAAGTAGCTGGCGTAGAAGGTGGCGGTCACCAGCGCCAGCACGTCGCCCGCCAGCCCCTCTCCCAACGAGAGCCGGTCGCTCGCCAGCACCGCGCTGCCGACGATGGCGCCCGCCAGTGCAGCAAGGAAGCCGCCGGTGATCCGCTCCCCGAACAGGCAGGCCGCGCCGAGCGTCACCAGGATCGGCGCCAGATTCGCGAGGAGCGACGCGTTCGCTACCGTCGTAAGCTTGATCGACCAGTGCCAGCAGGCAAGATCACCGGCGAAGCAGAATCCCGCGAGACAGAGCAGTGCCAAATCGCGCCCTGCCGGCGGCCGTGCCCGCTCGCCAACCGCCCACAGCGCCAGGATCGGCGTGCCCAGGGCGGTCCGATAGAACGCTGTCGTCGTCGGGCCGATCTCCGAGAGCCGCACGAAAATCGGCGAGCATCCGACCGCCAGCGCGGCGACCAGCAGCGCCGCGACCGCGAGACGCGCGTGATGATCGGAACTCTGCGCGGCGCCCGCCAGAGGCTGCGCAGGAGATGCGGCCAGCCTCCTATTTGCGTCGGTCATCCAGCGGGTTATAGAGGACCAATGGAATCGGCTCCAGCACGGTCGCCGGGCGCGTCCGACGGGCGCGACCCTGGCCCGCCGTTGCTCGGGCCGGGCGACCCGCCCCCCGTCCGCATCGTCCATCCTGGCGGCAAGGCAAGCGTGCTGGTCGTCTGCGACCATGCCGCCAATGCGGTGCCGCGCGCGCTCGGCACGCTCGGGCTCGATCCGGCGCGGCTTGCCGAGCATATCGGCTGGGATATCGGCGCCGCTGCCGTGGCCGAACGCCTGGCCCAGCGGCTTGATGCGCCGTCGATCTCAACCGGGTTCTCGCGCCTCGTGATCGACTGCAACCGCGCGTTCAACGACCCCAGCCTCATCCCGGAGGTCAGCGACAATGTGCCGGTTCCGGGCAACCGCGGCCTCCGCACGGCCGAGCGCGAGGCCCGGATCGCGGCCTTCCATCGCCCGTATCACGAGGCGATCACCGAATGCGTCGCAGGCTTCGGCCGGCGCGGCATCGTACCGGCGATCGTCTCGATCCACAGCTTCACGCCGCGGATGAACGGCGAGGATCGGCCCTGGCATGTCGGCGTGCTGTGGGACCGGGATCCGCGGATGGCGCTGCCGCTGATCGCGAACCTGGCGCAGGGCGGCGGGATCGCGGTCGGCGACAACCAGCCCTACTCGGCCCGCTCCCCGCAGGGCTACACCATGGCGCAGCACGCGCTGGCCCACGGCCTGCCCCACGTGCTGATCGAGATCCGCCAGAACGAGATCGCCGACGATGCCGGCGCGGAGCGCTATGCCGACCTGATCGAGCGGGCGCTCCGGCCGATCCTCGCCGATCCCCAGCTCTACCGGACGGCCTTCTACCCGTGACGCCCGAGCCCGCCTTCAGCCTGGGCATCGAAGAGGAATACCTCCTCGTCGACATTGCCACGCGCCAGCTCGTCCGCGATCCACCGGCCGAGCTGCTGGAAGGCTGCGAACGCCGGCTGGGGCAGCGCGTCAGCCCGGAGTTCCTGCGCTCGCAGATCGAGGTCCAGACCGGCATCTGCGAGACGGCTGCGGCGGCGCGGGCCGAACTCCTGGAGCTCCGGCGGGCGGTCGCCGAGGTGGCAGGGAATTTCGGGATGGCGCCGATCGCCGCCTCGACCCATCCCTCGGCGCGACCGGAGGATACGCGCCACACCGACCGCGAGCGCTACAACGCGCTCCACGAGGACCTGCAGGGCGTGGCGCGCCGCCTCGTGATCTCCGGCATGCACGTCCATGTCGGGATCGCCGACGACGAGCTGAAGATCGACCTGATGAACCAGGTCGGCTACTTCCTGCCGCATCTCTTGGCGCTCAGCACCTCCTCGCCGTTCTGGCAGGGCGAGGACACCGGCCTCAAATCCTACCGCATCTCGGTCTTCGACGAGCTGCCGCGCACCGGCCTGCCGGAGCGGTTCGAGAGCTTCGGCGAGTACCGCCGCCATCTCGATACGCTGGTCAAGCTGGGCATCATCGAGGATGCGGGCAAGCTGTGGTGGGACATTCGGCCGTCGAGCCGCTTCCCGACGCTGGAGATGCGCATCACGGACATCTGCACTTCTGTCGACGACGGCATCACGGTCGCGTGCCTCTACCGCTGCCTCCTGCGTATGCTGTGGCGGCTGCGCGTCGCCAACCAGCGCTGGCGGATCTACCTGCGCATGCTGATCGCCGAGAACCGCTGGCGGGCCCAGCGCTACGGCATCGACCAGGCCCTCGTCGACTTCGGCCGCGGCGAGCTGGTGCCCTACCCCGAGCTGCTGCAGGAGCTGCTGGCGCTGGTCCGCGACGATGCAAGCCATTTCGGCTGCGCGGCGGAGCTGGCCCATGCCGAGACCATCCTCGCCCGCGGCACCAGCGCCCATCGCCAGGTGCGGGTCTATCGGGAAGCGCTCGCGCGCGGTGCGACGCCGCCGGATGCGCTGGCCGCGGTCGTCGACTGGTTGATCGCGACAACGGTCGCGGGATAGGGGACCGGGAGATGCCCTCCTTCGACACGATCCGGGCGCGCGCGGCCGAACGGAAGGGCGGCGAGGCGATCCTCGCGACCCTGCTGCCCAAGATGCTGCCGCCGGCGGAGCTGGCCAAGATACCCGACGACCGGATGCTGGCCGAGATGACGAAGCGGATCTTCAGCTCCGGCTTCGTGTGGAGCGTCATCGAGAAGAAATGGCCAAGCTTCGAGGAGGCCTTCCTGGGCTTCGAGCCCAAGCGACTGCTCTTCCAACCCGACGACTACTGGGGCGCTCTCACCGGCGATTCCCGGATCGTGCGGCACCCGCAGAAGATCATGTCGGTGCGGACGAACGCGCAGTTCATCACCGACATTGCCGCGGAGCACGGCAGCTTCGCCAAGTTCCTCGCCGGCTGGCCGCCGCAGAACCAGATCGGGCTGATGGATCTCCTGGCCAAGCGCGGGGCGCGGCTGGGCCGCCATAGCGGCCTCTACTTCCTCCGCTTCACCGGCAAGGACGCGTTCATGCTGTCGCGCGACGTCGTCGCCTGCCTGCGCGACGCCGGCGTGGAGATCGCCGAAGCCCCGAGCTCGAAGAAGGACCTCGCCCGCATCCAGGCGCAGTTCAACGACTGGGCCGAGGAGACCGGGCTGCCCTACACCCATCTCTCGCGAATCTGCGCGATGTCGATCGGCGAGAATTACCCAGTCGAGCGTCTGCAGCATTACATGGGCGATGAGTAGCGCCACGCCAGCGCAAGTGTTCGGCGAGGCCACGACGCCAAGTTACAGTCTTGTGACTGCCGTAGATTTCAGTCTTGTGAAGATTGGTCCGCGACCGGCGCTTGTCGCTTGAAGGGGCTTTCCGGCTAATCCATACCTCCCGGCGCAAAACGTCAGCTCCGAGGATCGACGATGGCTAAGGACCCCTCCAAAGCCCGCAAGTTCTTCTCGCTGTTCGGCGCCACCCAATATCCCCGCACCGAGGTGCGCGAGCGCTGGAGCGAGCTGCAGAAGCGCGCCGCCAAGCTGCCGAAGACCGATTTCAGCATCAAGAACATCGACGGGCCGCTCGAAGAGGCGCGGGGCATCATCTTCAAGGATGTGAAAGGCGACTCGGCGCGCCGCGACGCGATCGACAAGGGCACGGACCTGCTGAACAGCGTCGAGGACGCGCTCAACAAGCATCGCGACAACCTCAACGAGAAGCTCAAGCAGGAAGGTGGCCCCCCGGACCCGGTCGACGACCCTCCGGGTCTCGTCAAGCTCAGCGGCAAGGAGCGCAAGGAAGCCAAGGAGGCCGCGACGAAGCTGACGGCGCGGGCGGAGAAGCTGGACGGCGATTTCAAGAAGGCGGCGCAAGCCCGCAAGCTGCAGTTTCGCTTCCTGACGCCGGACGCGATGAAATTTCACCAGGATGCAGTCCAGCTGCGCATCGCCACGCTCTTCGAGATGATCAAGCAGCAGCCGGTGACCAAGCAGCGCGAGACCGAGCTCGGCGCCGCCATCGACTCCGCGTCGAAGCTCTTCGACGACGCGTTCGCCCATCACCAGCAAGCCATTGACATCGCCGAGGACGGGCTCGCGTTCATCACGCAGGCCGAGGCGAGCGGCGAATATACGCGGCTGGCGAAGGCCCTCCACGGCGATATCGGCACCACCTCCTTCGCCGAGGCGATGGAGCGGCTGCGCGTGCTGTGCCGGAGCTCGATCAAGAACACGGCCGAGATCACCAGGCAGAAGGCCGCCGTTCAATCCGTCTGGGACGAGATCAAGCAGAACGAGCAGGCCTACACCGACAAGTATGCCAAGTCGGACCAGGACAAGCAGCGCGACCAGAAGGCGTCCGAGGACGCCACCGCGAAGGCCAAGGAATTCGACGAGGCGATCGAAGACAATCTGAAGCTCTACACCCAGGCGATGGAGGTGGCCCGCAAGGCCAACCTCATCCAGAGCGATATCAAGAAGGTCCACGAGAAGTTCACGAAGGAACCGACGGCGACCGCGGCGCAGGAGGCGATCACCTTCAACGACCGCCTGACCAAGGACACGGCCGCGCTCAAGAACGAGTGGAAGAAGAACGTCGCCGAATACGACAAGCTCGTGAAGGAGCTGAAGGCCAAGGTCGACACGCTGGGCAAGGACATGCGCGGCTATCCGAATCTGGCGCTCGAATGGACCCAGATCGACAATCTGCTCGCCGCGTTCAGCCAGGGCGGCGTCATGGAGGACGCCACCAAGCGCGAGCAGGGCGACGAGCTGCAGACGAAGATGGTGCTCGGCGCCAAGCTCAAGACGCGGCTGGAGGATCTCGAGAAGAACAAGGCGAAATACGAGACGTTCTCGGCCGGCTTCCGCGAGGTGAAGCTGGCGCTGAAGAAGAGCCACGCCGCGGGCGAGAAGAGCCCGCTGGCGAAATTCTATCCGGACGACCGCAAGAAGCTCGCCGAAGACGCGGACAAGCTGGACAAGGCGCTGCCGACCAAGCCGGCGGAGGAGGCGCTCAAGGACCTCGCCAAGCTGCTCTCCGTGATCCGGGACAAGGGCGAGGGCAACGACAAGGGAACCGTGCCGAAGGCGAACGAGGCCTACGCGAAGAAGAAAGAATACGATTCGAACGTGAAGACCTTCTCCAAGATCATGAACGAGAAGTCGCTGAAGAGGATCGGCACGCCCGGACGGGTATCGCAGACGCCGCAGGCCTTCGCGATCGAAGCCTACGAGGCGCTGTCCAACAAGCGCCCGCTGCCGCCGATCAAGGATCTCGAGACGGCGATGCAGAACGTCGAGACGGCGTTCGCCCAGATCACCTCCAACAAGGACTTCCTCAAGACGATGGGCGACGGCCAGAAGGGCCGCGAGGAGAACGACCGTTGGAAGAAGGACGCCGAGGACGGGCTGGCGCCGCTCGTGAAGGAGGTCGAGGCCGAGATGAAGCCGGTGAGCCTGCGCTTCAGCGACGTCAAGGCCGAGGTCAAGGCGTCCAACGGCGACGAGAACCTGCTGAAATCGGCCAAGAAATCCTATGAGGACGTCAAGAAGCGGGCCGGCAAGTTCGAGAGCGAGGCCAAGAAGGCGATCGAGGCGGCGCACAAGAAGCGGCTGATGGCCGGCGACAGCGACGAGGAAAAGAAGAAGATCGCCGACGGCCTGAAGGCCGAGCTCGACAAGATGAAGGACGACTACGTCAAGGACATCCAGAAGGTCGGGCGGAAGATCGAGAACCTGAGCGCCAATCCGCGGGGCGAGAAGGGCGAGCGCAAGCGGATGCTCGTGCCGCTGCGCAACAAGCTCAACCGCGAGGTGCTGGCCACCAAGGTCCAGCTGACCGAGTTCGCCACGAAGATCGAGGACTTCGCCAAGGCGGTGGAGACGGCCGATGCCGAGCGCGCCGCCAAGCTGCGCAAGTTCATACCGCGCGTGCAGAAGTACCGCGACAAGGTCTGCCAGCTGCCGCGCGAGTTCGACAAGTCCATCAAGCTGCTGATCCGTGACGACACGCCGGATCCCCAGCTGCGGGCTGCGCGCGAGAAGGCGCTCAAGATCATCGGCGCCGGCAAGCGGCGGCTGATGAAGCATCCGCTGACCCTGAAATTCGCCAAGTCGCCGTTCCCGACGCTCCGCACCAGCGGCAAGCGCCTGAACGCAGCGCTGCGCCGGCTGGAATTCACGGTGCTCACCGCGGTCGCCGCCTGAACCTCCGCACCGTCAACACCCATAGGCAGTATCGCCCGGGCCGCCAGGCCCGCGTCCGCAAGCAGAGGGAGAGACCGCGATGTCCGTAGTGTCGTCGACGACCGGAAGCAGCGAGCAAGGCGTGCCCACACCGCCGGAGAAGATGGATCCGGTCCCGCCGGAGCAGCTGCTGAAGGACGTGCTGCCACCCGAGAACCTGAAGACGGACGAGTCCACGACCGACGACGTTTCCAAGACCGACGGAATTAAGACGAATGGCTCGACGACCGATGTCCCCCAAACAGAGGGTGTGAAGACCGAGGGCTCGACCACTGACACTCAGAAAACGGACGGCGTGAAGACAGAGAGTTCGACGACCGATACCGAGAAGACCGAAGGCGGAATGACCGGAGGCTCGACCACCGATACCCAGAAAACGGATGGCGGGAACCCCCAGGGTACCACGACGCCCGTCGTCAAGACCGAGGACAGCCAGAAAACCGAGGAGAAGCCGGAAGACAAGATCTTCAACAAGGCCCAGCAGGACTGGCTCGCCGATGCGCTCTCGCTGGAGGAGAAGCTCGACGGGATCGAGAACGACATGGCCAACCAGGAGAAGTTCCTGACCGACATCGACGGCTACTTCGAGGAGCACCTGCTGGAGCTGCAAGTGGGGGACGTGTTCTCGGCCGAGGTGATCGAGCCAGGCGCTTTCGGCGCAATCCGCAACGCGCTCGGCCTCAACGCGACGATGTGGACGGTTTCCAAGGACGGCAAGCCGCAGAACGAGATCGATCTCGACAACGAGGTCATCAAGCGGCTCGACAAGGATCCGGCCAAGGCCGAGGCAAAGGCCAAGAAACTGTTCGCCGCCCAGAACATGATCATGGCGCAGGTGCAGAAGATGCGCTCGCAGAAGAAGGCGGACGGCACGCCGCTGTTCACCGACCGCGAAATCGCCGACGAGGTGTTCGCGCCGCTGATGCGCCAGAAGGTGATCCCGGAGAGCTTCATCCCGGACAAGTACAGCGAGGTCAGCCGCGTGTTCCAAGGCGCCTCGGACGAGTATCAGCAGCGGCTGACGGCCTATTCCGAGAGCCTCAACGACAATGACGGCGTGCTGCGGAAGCTGGGAATCGGCCAGGATTTCGTCAACACGGCCGGCACGCTCGCCTCCTCCGCCATCACCATGGCCGGGCTGCTCGGCGGCGGCTCGGTCGCAAACACGCTCAGCGTCGACCAGGTCTCCAATATCGTCAAGATGAGCACGGCCGTGCTCACCGGCGGCATGGACATGGCGCAGCAGATCCTGAAGACGGGCGGGATCAACAAGGACAATTTCATCGCGATCGCGAAGGATCTGGTCGGGATCGCTTCCAGCACCATCCTGGTCGCGTTCACCGGCCAGTGGGGAACATCCGACAAGGCGCATCAGGGACTCGCAAAGGCGATCGGCTCGGGCCTGCAGATCGGGCTGGCCAGCGCCTCCTTCGGCATCGACCTCTACAACAAGCAATACGACAAGGCGATCGCCGATCTCGGCGACATCGCCGCCAGCTCCGCCATGGTCTACTACAACAACACGGCGATCCAGGGCACCACGACGACCAACAGCTGGAACGAAAGCAACACCGGCCAGGCGGTCAGCGCCGGGATCAAGACGGCCGCCAGCGTCGTCGGCCTCGCCGTGATCATCGAGAACCAGCGCAAGAAGGTCGAAGAGGGCGGCGAATGGGATCCGA
>DATGFU010000700.1:0-13510 GCA_035308865.1 Allostellaceae bacterium
TGATCGACCGCCCGCGTCATGGCCGAAGCGACCGCCGCATCCTCGATTGAACCGGCCGCCTCGCTAAAGCTCCCACGCTCGATGTCTGCTGTAGTTTGGCCGTCGCGCGCCGTGATCCGCCACCGCCCGGCCAGCAGGCATTGGCCATCGGCCGCGATCTCGAACCGCTCGATGTCGACGAGAATTCGACGGGTCGGCTCGGGGGTTTCCGCGGTCGCGATCACCACCAGCGGCAGCCGCCTGGACAGGTCGGATGCGAGGGCGCGGGTCAGGCCGACCGACAGGCGTTCGCCCCAGCGTCCCGTCGCACTCGGCGTCATCTGATTCGGTCCGGTGCGGCTGAGAATGTCGCTGGTGTCGAGATAATCCGGCACGGAGACGGGCTTGAGCTCGATGACCGGAAGGCCGTCTTCCGACGACACGCCGATCGCCGGCGGCGCCGGGTCGCCCAGAACGTAAGTCTGCATCGTCGAACCGGAGCCGCAGCCGGCCAGGAAAACGGTGATGGTAGCGAGCGCCAGGCGACGCCATGCAAGCGCGATCAATGGGCGGTCCTCCCGGTCAGCATGGCGCTCGGATCGCGTTCGACCTCGTGGGTGAAGCCGCGGAGCGAACTGGCGCTGGCGGCGAGGTCGCGGATCGCCGCCTGCAGGTCCCCGCGGATCTGGGAATTCGGCGCCGTCATCTCGTTCAGCGAGGTCACCAGCGTCTCGGCCTCGCGCACCGTCCGGTCCGACGATTCCAGGACGCGCCCGAGCGCATCGCCATTGACCGCGAGCTGCTTCTTGCCTTCGGCGGCGAGGCGGTCGATGTCTTCGAGCGTGGCCCGGGCGGCAGCGGAGGTCTGCCCGAGATTGTCGGCCAAGGGACCGACGCGGGACGTGACCTCGTCGGCCAGACGCTGAACTGCGGCGAGGGTCTGCCGCGCGTTCTCGGCGATTTCCTTCAGCGGCAACTCGGCGATCTCGTCCTCAAGGGTCTGGAGCTTCGAGGGGATGGACGGGATCTCGGCGATGTCCGGATCGCTGCCGAGCGGCGCCGCAGCGATGTCCGGCCGGAGGTCGAGGTCGACGCCGAGCTGGCCGGTAATGAGGCTCTGCATGTTCAGCTGCGCCCGCAACCCGGCCTTCAGCAGCCGGTCGAAGCCCGGATCCGCCTCCCCCGGAACGCTGTTGTCCAAGGAGATCTGCGAGGGGTTCAAATCGAGATAGACCGGAATGCGCGCGGTGAGATCCTTCATGTTGAGGTTCACCGCGATGCTTTTGACCGAGCCCACCCGAACGCCGCGGAATGTCACCGGCGCTCCGACATCGAGGCCCGCGACCGAGCCCCGGAAATAGACGACCGCGTGGACGGACCGGCTGAACAGGTGCGTGCCGCCGAACAGCAGGATGGCGACCACGCCGAGTGCCAGACCGCTGAGCACGAAGCCGCCGACGATGGCGGGCTTAGCTGTGGCCATGTCTGGCTCCCGCGCGGGCCTGATCGCCGGGCGGCCCCTCCCGGTTCATGAAGGCGCGGACGGTCGGGTGAGCGCACTCGTCCCGCAAGGTCCCCGGCGCGCCGTGAGCGATGGCGGTCTTGGTCTCGGCATCGAGGAACACCCCGTCGTCGCAGATCCCGAAGAGGCTCGGCAGTTCGTGGCTGACCAGCACCACGGTCGTGCCGAATCCGTCGCGCAACTCGCGGATCAGGTCGTCGAGACGCCTCGACATGACCGGATCGAGCCCGGCCGAGGGTTCGTCGAAGAACAGGATCTCCGGATCGAGTGCCAGCGCTCGCGCCAACCCGGCACGCTTGCGCATCCCGCCGCTCAGCTCCGCCGGCATGACGTCGCCCGCCCCGCCAAGCCCGACCAGGGCCAGCTTGACGGCGACGAGGGCGGCGATCGATTCCTCTTGGAGCCCGGTCAACATTCTGAGCGGCAGCGCGACGTTCTCGGCCGCGCTCATCGAGCTCCACAGCGCGCCGCTCTGGAACAGGACGCCGAAGCCGCGGCCGATCTCGGCGCGACGTTCGTCGCTCGCGGCCCAATAGTCCTCCGCGCCGACCCGGATGGTGCCGGCGCTGGGGCGAACGAGACCGATCATCGCCTTGAGGAGCGTGCTCTTTCCGCAGCCGCTGCCGCCCATGATGGCGAAGATCGAGCCCGTCGCCACCTCGAACGAGACGTCGTGCTGGACGATCGTGTCGCCGAATCCGACGGTGAGGTCCGCCACCTGCAGCTTCGGCCCGTTCGGCTGGGCGGTCATCGGGTCAGATGTCCAGCGCGTTGGCGCAAACGGCGAAGACCGCATCCAGCGCGATCACGCCGACGATGCCGACGACGACCGCCGTCGTGGCCGCACGCCCGACGCCGGTGGCGCTGCGGCCTGCATGCAAGCCGACGCGGCATCCCACGATGGCGATCAGCGCGCCGAAGCACAGGCTCTTGGCGAGACCCAATCCGAACTGGCTGCCCGAGATCGCCAGGCGCGTCTCGTCGATGAAGGACAGCGGGGACAAATCCAGCATCGCGACGGCCACCACGAAGCCGCCGAAGATCCCCGCAGCACAACCGTAGAGGTAAAGGATCGGCATCATGCCGGTCAGCGCCAGGACGCGCGGCAGGATCAGATAGTCGAAGACGGGAATGCCGACGGCCTGCAGCGCATCGATTTCCTCGTTACCCTGCATGGTCGCGATGTTCGCGGCATAGGAGCCGCCGGTGCGTCCGGCCATGATGATCGCGGTCATGATCGCCGCCATCTCCCGGACGACGGCGATGCCGACCAGGCTCGCGACATAGGCGTCTGCGCCGAACCGGCGCAGCTGCACCGCGCCGACGAAGGCCAGGATGCTGCCGACCAGGAAGTTGACGAGCAGGACGATCGGCAGCGCTCCAGCCCCCGCGTCGCTCATGCAATCGATGAGGTCGATGCCGCGCATCGCCGCCCGGCCCCGGAGCGCTGTCCCGCCGCGAAGGCACGTATCTCCGATGAGGGCCGCCACCTCCATCGTCTCGGCCGCAACGGCGATCGCCCATAATCCGACGCAATCCAGGAGCGGTGACCGCGGTGGCCGGGAATGCGCCGCCGCTTGACTTGACGCCAGGTCGATGAGCCGCCGGGCGGATTCGGGCAGGCTGGCCTCGTCAAACGCGACGTCGCTCTGCCGAGCGGCGTCGCGGAGAGATGTCAGGAACGCGATGAGGCCGCTGTCCCACCGCCCCAACCCCTCGACGTCGAATGCAAGGCCTCGGGCTCCCGTCTCGAGGATCCGCCGCGACGCACCGGCCTCCACGCCGCTCACGCGTCCGACCCAGTCGCCGGAAAGCGCGATGACGGCATCGGCCCCCGCCGGCCGGACGATCCAGCCGCGGCCTTCGGGTGCCATCGTCGCGAGGCGTCCTGCGGGCGACTCTATCCGAGGCATGTTCGATGCGTCTCCTTCGCTCCCGACAGAGGAACCGGCGTGGCCGGGGAACGGGAGCGGGGCTGGGATCCGGCCGTCGTTTCCCTGCGGAACAGCGGTAAAACCCGACCCGAGTGATCGGCCGCGGGATGTCATCGACAATTATCGCCGCCAGAACGATATGGCTAGGCTCGGTATTTACCTATGGTATGCGGCGTCGAGGACTCGAGTTCTGCTTGAGGATTTCAGTCGTCGAACGGGTATTCCCAATTCTTCGGCCGTCGTGACGACACCGCCTGTCCTGACGACGAGCCGGCGGCGCGTTGCGTTGCATGTTCGGCGCCTTGCGTCGCGACGGCTGACAGGCGGATCTCCGGGAGACCGGACCGGGGGGGCCCCAGATCGGCAGAACCTCTACTCTAGCCCCGCGCCGCGGCACCGAGGAAGTGGCCGAGCGCCATCAGCGGCCGGATCCGGTCGCAGACGATCTTGGCGGTCGCCAGCATGGGCACTGCGAGCAGCGCGCCGGCCACGCCCCACAGCCAGAACCAGAAGACCAGCGAAACGATCACCAGGACCGGGTTGAGGGCGAAGCGCCGGGCCAGGAGCATCGGCGTGACCGCCTGTCCCTCGACGAGGTGGATGCCGAGATAGAGCCCGGCCGGCAGCACCGCGTAGCCGATCGTGTCGAAGGTCAGGAGCCCGGCGACGAGCAGGATGATCATGCCGAAGAGCGGCCCGATGATCGGTACGTAGTTCAGGAGAAACGCGACCGTGCCCCACAGGACCGGGTCCGCCAGGCCGCAGAAGTAGCTGGCGAGCCCGGTCGCGATGCCGACCACGGCATTCATCAGGCTGATCGTCACCAGATAGCCAGAGATGTTGCTTTCGATCTCCCGCGAGATCTCGACCGCCTGTTTCTTGTTGGTGAGCGTCGGCAGGATCTCGACGATCCGGCGCAGAAACAGATCGCCGGAGGCCGGGAGGAAGTAGAGCAGCACGACCGTGGTGAGCCCGCCAACCAGCAGCGCGCGCGTGCCGCTGGAGAGGAAGCTCCCGAGACCGGGTCCGGTCACGGTCACGGCCTTCACGTCGGTCACCGGCCCCTCGGCCAGGGTCTCGACCTGGGCGGTCGCGCGCTGCATCTGCGCGACCGGCTCGCGGAAGATCGACAGAAGGTGTTCGAGCCGCGGCAGGCTCTCGGGCGCCTTCGCGGCCCACTCCGTCGCCGGCCCCGACAGGGTGACGCCGAGCCCGGCCAGCCCGCCCAAGAGCATGGCGATCATCATGACGGCGCCGATCGCCTTCGGGATGTGCAACCGCCCGAGGACACGCATTCCCGGCTGGAGCAGAAGCTGCAGAACGAGCGCGAACACGATCGGGAGGATCACTTCGCTCGCGTAGTAGAGCGTAAACAATGTCAATAGGCACAGGATGGCGACCAGCAGCAGCGAATGCATGTCGTGCGGCAGCGGCATCGCCTCGTGTTTTTCCGTACTCGGCGGGAGATCGATCGGCTCACCGCTCACGTCGTCCACTGCGTCTTCCCGTCGGTTCGAGGCTCCTGACTGGCCGTCACTTGCCGGTGTCCGACACCTGTGCAGCGGCTTCGGGGCTTGGCGCCGCGCGAGCGCCGTCGGTGTGAGCCGGCTCATGGCCGCTCGCCATGATGAGCCGGCTCGCCAGGGCAACGGCCATGATGACGCAAATGAACAGGTGCAGCATCACCCGCGAATCGATCATCGCGCCGATGCCGGGTGGAGTCCGGCGTGACCAGGTGTTTGGACTGTCCCGGCGCGGCAGCAGCGCGATCAAGCGAGCCGCAACCGCGGTGGGGTCTTGTTGCGCAGATGGATCCTGAGTCTGGCTCCCGATGACCAAGGCCAATCTTTCGATCGCCGTCGGCGCCGGCAGACGCGCCAATCCTTCAGCTTCCTGCCAAGGGTCGACGTCGAATCGCGCCAGTGCCGAGACGACGCTCAGGCACATGCCCATTCCGTCCTCGCCGATCGGCGCGAACAGAAAATCGTCGAACTCCGATGTCAGGGCGGCGGCGGAAGCGGGACGCATCGTCTCGACCAGCGAAATCTCTACTGTTGCGGGTCGGGACTCTAGCCGCCGGCCAGCCGACCGCGGCAGGCCCGGATTCTACTCACATCACCTAACGGGACACGACCCGATCACGGGCAATGAACCTGGGGCCGACAGGGTGGATTCCGAGGCTCTCTCATCGGCGGACGGCGGGCTGGCTTGAAGTTGTGGCCGGTTTGGTTCCCCCACCCAGACCCGTCCGTGTGCGGCCCCCAAGCCGCACTGCTTGGCCCCCAGTCAAGACCGATCAGGGCCTTCGCTCGCTGTGCTGCTTGCCCCTTCGCGGGGCAGTGGCGTGCGCTACCGGGGCGGCGTGGCACGGCGGCGGAGTGGGCCACGGCCGGCCGCCCCGCTGCCCGAGGCGAAGCGGGGCCATGAGCAGGGCCGCCAGCCCGGCCGAAGCGTGACCGGGCACACTCGCGCCGATCAGGCCGGCATTTCTACCGGCGCTCACGCCGCCGTGATGAAGCTGCGGAAGCTGAGCGGGTCCGCGACATTGCGGATCGACTCGAAGGTCCCGCCGGTGCCGCGCAGGATGATCGTTCCGTAACCGAACACCCTTCCGGCAATGGTCTGCTCGACATCGACGCTCTCGACCTTGTTTCGGTTCATCTCCGCGGTGTGGCGCGAGAACAGCCCGACCTTGTAGATCACCCGATGGTCGGTCACGGCGAGCTCGGTGGTGGTGCGGCGCGTCCAGGCGCGGAGCCAGGTGAACACTCCGGTGACCGCCATGATCGCGGCCAGGGCGAGCAGGATGAATTCCGGATCCCTCTCCACGAACATGGCTGCCGCGGCCGCAGCTGCCGCCAAGGCAAGCGCGAAATATGCGTGCAGGTAGAGGAACCAGTGAAGCTTTGCAGTGCACAGCAGCGTCTCGCCGGGCTGCAGAACCTTGGCGACGTAGCTCATCTCCGGCCTCATCCCGAAACAAAGGGAGCACGGCCGACCTTGCGCGCGGGCGCCATGCGGCGCCACCCTCGGAAAACCACCACTCAACCGCGAGAGAGCCCGTTCCGCCTGCTGGACACCGCCCGGCCAGCCGGTGAAGGTTGGACATCGTCAGTAGCGAAAAATCCCTGTTAATTCCCTGAGAACAGGGATTTCCACCCGGAGAGCAGTTCGCTTTGGACTGACAGCACCCGCCACCCAGTCTCGACCGACCGGCCGTCTCTCGACGGGACCCCGCAAATCCGCGGAGTTCCGCGAGATTGCGGCGGTCATTCCAGACTGTGAGAGCGCGGCCCGGCGGCTCGAACGGGGGGCATCTTCCCCGATATCTCTGTTCCCGATTCAGGCAGTCTGGAATGGGTTCGGAGCCCTCGTCGTGCTTCGGCATTGACAAGTTAACGACCGTCGTTCGTGGAAGTGAATGCCAGCCTGATTTTCACGCCGCCACCGTCGCGTTCGCCCAAGCCCTATGAGCCTCGGCTCGGAGTGATCGAAGGCCGGGTCGAGAAATCAGGTGGGGCTGAAGATTGAAGGTGTTGTAGACGGCGGCGTGGCTGGCGAGGAACCGCTGGGCGGAGCGCTGCGACTTGAATCGCTGCTGCTTGCGCTCTCGCCGCCGGATCGGCAGGTGAGAGTTTTCCGCCCGGTTGTTGCCCCTGAGGCCGCCCGGCTTGTGACGGTCCGAGAGGCCAAGCTCCCGGGCGGCGGCGCTATAGGACGCGAGCCCGTCCGTCACGATCGCGTCCGGACAGAACGCCTGTCTCTTCAACAGCTTCCGCAGCAGCCTCACGGCCGCGCGCCGATCGCGCCGTTTCTGGACCAGCATGTCGAGGACCTCGCCTTCGCCGTCGACGGCGCGCCACAAGTACGTTCGCCGCCCGCGGATCCGCACGACCATTTCGTCGAGGTGCCAGCGAGCGGTCGGCCGCGCCCTCGATCGTCGGAGATTTCGGGCAAATTGCTGTCCGAACTTCAGGCTCCAATGGCGGATTGCCTCGTAGCTGACCTCGATCCCGCGCTCGGCCAGCAACTCCTCGACATCGCGAAAACTGAGCGTGAACCGGAAGTAGAGCCACACAGCATGGCGGATAATTTCCGATGGGGAACCGATGCCGCTTATAGGAGACGGGCTTCATCGGTTCGGGTTACCCCTCGCGTGCCGGAACTGGAATGGCGAGCCTGACCCATCCTCACTGCCGGAAAGCTCCGGGAGTTAATGTGACGATCCCCGAGAAAGGCACGAACGCCTGGAGTCGACGATCAACTCCATCTCGAGATCGCGTTCGAAGGCGGCGAGCACCATTCGCGCCGTCGGCAAGTCGATGGACTTTTCGAGAATGCGGCGGCTGACACCGTCCTCCTGATTGCGGTAGCAGCGGATGACCATCCATTCCGTCCCGTACGGATCGGGCACGATCTGCAAGGCCGGAAACTTCAGCGTCTCTGTCCAATAGTTTGCCGGGAAGAACTCGTTTTTCCGAGTCATTCGAGATCATTCCCGCCGGTTCGAACCTGCAGTATCGCGCGATCGGCGGCTGCCGAAGTTGACATGAATCAACCGCCGGCCGGATGTCGCGCTGGTTGATCGTCCAAGGGTTTGCGCCAGATCAACGCCCCGCCTCGCTCGAAAGGCGACATTGCCAGTCACGCCAACGGAAGCCCGGAGGTCCGGCATGCGTGCGCTGGTCGTTTTCTACTCGCTATCCGGAACGACGCGGAAAGTTGCCCAGGCCGTGGCGGTGCAGCTTGGCGCCGATCTCGAGGAGATCTCCTGTCCCAGCTATCGTCGCGGCTTTTTCGGCTTCTGGCGGGCCGGACATGCGAGCTGGAAGGGCAAGATCCCTGAGATCGGGGCCTCGGCGCATGCGCCGTCGGACTATGATCTCGTCGTGGTCGGCGGGCCGGTCTGGGCCTGGAATGTCTGCACCCCCGTCCGGGCCTACCTGATGCGCGAGGCGGCGCGCCTTCCCGCGGTCGCGTATTTCGTGACGGTCGGCGGCGTGGGGTTCGAGCAGGCGCTGGCAACGATGGCGGAACTCGCCGGACGCAAGCCCGTCGCGACCTTGGTGTTGCGCACGGAGGACTTCAAACAGGGCAGGGATCAGGCTGCCATTGCCTCCTTCGCGGCGGCACTCGGCTGCAGCAAAGCCGCCTGACGGCAGGGGGCGTGTCCAGTCCCCGACTTGCTGTGGTGGCGTCGCTCCTCATGGTGCAATTGATGGTTGCCTGTAGCGGGATGCGCCGAGCGAGCCGGTCCGGTTCCCGCTTGGTCGGCGCGGCAAAGACCTCTAGTCGGCGCTTTCCGTCGAGTGATCCGGATGCGCTGCCATACGGCGCTCGGCCAGGAGTTCGGAGCCGCTAACGAGGTCGAGCAACTCGGTCGTGATTTCCTCCTGTCGGGCTTGGCGGGCCTGCTGCTTCAGAGCGTCGAGTTTCCTGCCGACATTGCCGTGCGCCTGCTCCATCGCGGCAAAGCGCGCCGCGTTCTCGCTGGCGATCGATTCGACGGCGGCTTCCGTCAGGCGCGCAAAGACGTACTCGGCCATGAGCCGCTCGAGCAGCACCTGCGGCGCCAGATTGTGGAGGGGCAGCGGCCGGTTCTGCGGCCCGGCGAGCGCCGCCGTATCGACCGGGAGCACCTGGCTCCGGGCGATCTCGGGCGGACTCCCCTGACGGTAGCGGCCGAACATCACGTCGACACGCATCAGCTCGCGGCGGGCGATGCGGGCGTAGAGCTCCGTCGTGAGCCGGCCGACTGCCGCCGGCGCGCCGGCCGGCCGGGCCGCCATGGGCGTCCACCAGGCGATCGTCCGGCCGCGTTCGAGCAGGGCGGCGGCGCCGCGGCTTCCCATCACCAAGAGCGCATCGCCGGGCGCGAGGGCCGCTTGTGCCGAATCCATCAGGCGCTCGTTGAAGCCGCCGACGAAACCGTGCTCCGCCATGTAGAGGACGAGCGCCTGACGCGCGCAACCCGCCGCGTCGCCGGCCGAGTCCGACGAAACGAGCCGGCACGCCGTGCCGATAGCCTCTCCCATCGACCCGGCATAGCGGCGGACTCCCGGCAGCGTCCGCTCGGCCTCCTGCGCCCGCATTCCCGCGAGCGAGCGCATCGCGCCGACAACGTCCATGAGCTCTGTCATGCTGCCGATCCGGCCCTGGACCTCGGCGAGACGCGTCATGCCGTCGTGCCCGTCGGGCTCGGTTCCGCGGCGACGGTACGGGCGAGCGCATCGACAGCCGCGATGAGGCGCGACCGCGTCGTCTCCGACGGCGCCTGCGATCGGTCATCGAGGGCGAGGATCTCCGGGCAATGCTCGGCGAGCCATGGCTGGAGCCGGGAGCGGAAGAGCGGGACGCGCTCGACCGGCAGTCCATCGAGCACTCGCCCGTTCAGTGCCGTCAGAAGGGCTACCTGCTCGCCCAGGCATTGCGGCGCGAACTGCAGCTGCGCCAGCATGGCCCGGATCCGGCAGCCGTGCCCGATCACTTCGCGGGTGCGGTCGTCGACCATCGTGCCGAAGCGGGTGAAGACTTCGAGCTCGAGGAACTGCGCGTATTCGAGCCTCAGGCTTTCCGAGAGCGGCTTGAGCACCGGCGCTTGCGTCTTGCCGCCCACCCGCGACACGCTCTTCCCGACGTCGACGGCCGGCTTCTGGTCCTCGTGGAACAGGCGCGGGTCGAGGTAAATCTGGCCGTCGGTGATCGAGATGAGGTTGGTCGGGATATAGGCGCTGATATTGCCGGCCTGCGTCTCGGCGATCGGCAGCGCGGTCAGCGAACCGCCGCCCTTCTCCGGCGACAGCTTCGCCGCCCGTTCGAGGAGACGGGAGTGGATGTAGAAAATGTCGCCCGGATAGGCTTCCCGGCCCGGCGGCCGGCGCAGCAACAGCGACAGCTCGCGGTAGGCGGCGGCATGCTTGGTCAGATCGTCGATCACCAGCAGCACGTCGCGCCCCTGCTTCACGAAATGCTCGGCCATGGTGCAGGCGGCGTAGGGCGTCAGCCATTGCAGGCCTGGCGCCGCATCGGCCTCGCCCACGACGAAGAGGCACCGGTCCGGCGCGCCGTAGCGGCGCACTGCGTCGATGACGCGGGCCACGGATGATGCCTTCTGGCCGATCGCGGCATAGACGCAGATGATGCCGCTCGATCGCTGGTTGATGATCGTGTCGACCGCAATGGCCGTCTTCCCGGTCGCGCGATCGCCGATGATCAGCTCGCGCTGGCCACGGCCCAGAGGGATCATGGCGTCGATCACGAGGAGCCCGGTCGCGAGCGGTCGCGTGACGAGCGCGCGGTCGATGATGGGCGGCGCCGGGTTCTCGACCGGCGCCAGCACCGCACGGTCGAGCGGCGCCCCGCCATCGAGCGGCGTCCCGAGTGCATCCACGACCCTGCCGAGCAGGGCGTCGCCGACCGGTACGCTGGCAACCTGCCCCGTCGCCCGCACGACGCTGCCGGCGGAGACCATGCCGGTCTCGCCGAGCAGCACGCAGCCGATCGTCTCCTCGCCGAGATCGACGGCCAGGCCGCGCAGGCCGCCTTCGAAGACAAGCAGCTCGTCGAGGCGCGCATCGGGCAGGCCTCTGACCGCCGCGACGCCGTCGCCGATCTGAGCGACGCGGCCGACCTGCTCCATCCGCGGCTCGAGCGAAACCGCGGCGAGACGTGAGGGGATGGCCTCGAACGAACCGCGCAGCGCTTCAGCGAGCGTCGGCATGCGCCTCGAGCTCCGATCGCATGTCTGCCAGCGCGTTCTGCCAGGAGAGGCGGAGCGTTGCCGTCGGGAAGTGCAGCTCGGCTCCGGCGATCAGGGCGGGATCGGACTCGACCGAGACCTCGGTCCCGTCGCCGAGCAAGCGTCGGAGCCGGTCGCGCCAGCGCTGCTCGACCGACGGTTCCAGCGGCGCGGCCGTCCGCACCGCGAGTATGCCGCCTCTGCCGAGATCGTCCACGAGGCGTTTCAGCTCCGGCTTCGGAAGCCTTTGCAGATGCTGCTCAATTCGCTCGATCCAGGCCTCGGCCCGCAGCGGCACAGGAATCTCGTTGAGCAATCGGCGCGCATACTCGGCGCCGAGATCGAGGGCGATCCGCCGCGCCTCCTCCAGCGCGCTCCGGCGCTCGGCCTCCAGCGTCTTCCGCGCGCCGTCGAGAAGCGCCTGGGCCTCCTGCTCGGCTCGCGAGCGGCGCAACGCCGCCGCGGCCTCCGCCTCGGTCACCGCCGTCTTGAGCGCGCCGTCCCGCTCGGCCGTGATGCCGGCCCGCTGCGCCTGGATATCGGCGAGCACCGCCGCAGCCTTGTCCTCGGCCGCCTTGGCGTCGCCGAACTGGCGCTCGATCGCGGCCTTGCGCGCGTCGATCATGGCCAGCACCGGCCGGTAGAGGAACCGGTGCAGCAGCCAGACCAGGACGGCGAAGTTGACGGTCTGGAGCGCGAGAGTCGACCAGTCGAGATGCATCGTCAGCCGACGTAAGGGTTGGCGAAGAGCAGCAGCAGCGCGACGACGAGACAGTAGATCGCCATCGTCTCGATCATCGCGAGGCCGACGAAGAGGGTGCGGGAGATCGTGCCGGCGGCCTCGGGCTGGCGGGCGATGGCATCCATGGCCGAGGCGACGGACCGCCCTTCGGCGAGGGCCGGCCCGATCGACCCGATCGAGACCGCGACGACCGCGCCGATGATGCTGACGAGTTTCGGATCCATGAGGCCTCCTTCAGGCGTTCCCGGCGCCGCTGATGGCGGCGCCGATGAAGACGGTTGCCAGTATCGTGAAGATGTAGGCCTGGACGAGACCGACCAGGATCTCCAGCACCATCAGCGGCACAGGGACGAAGAGCCCGGCAAGGGCAACGACGAGGGCGATGACGAACTCGCCGCTCATGACGTTCCCGAACAGGCGGACCATCAGCGAGAAGGTCCGGGTGATCTCGGACAGGACGTTGAGCGGCAGCATGATGAGCTTGGGTTCGGCGAAGCTCGCGAGGTAGCCGCGCAGCCCCCGCGCCCGCACGCCGAAATAGTGCACCGAGAAGAACACGATGAGGGCGAGCGCCGCGGGCGTTTCCAGCGTCCCCGTCGGCGCCTGCACGCCCGGTAGCAACCCCGAGAGGTTTGCCGTCGCCAGAAGGATGAACAGCGTGCCGAGCAAGGGGAGGAAGGGGCGCGGGTCGCGGCAGATCACGTTCTCGATCTGCGATGCGATCCCCGTCACGACGACCTCGATCAGAACCTGGCGCCCATGCGGCCGCAGCCGCAACCGGCGGGTCGCGATCCGGCAGAAGAACGCCAGCCCCGCCATCAGCGCCCAGGTCGTCACCACGGCCCGCGAAATCGCCACCGGTCCGAGATGGAACAGCACCTCGCTCGTCAGGGGCGAATGCATCATCCGCTCCGCGTTGCCGAGCGCAGCGCGATCATCCGCGCCAGGAGGAACCCCGCGAACGCCGCGAGCAGCGCGACGGCGCCCTGCCGGGCCGCGAGGGCGAAAAGCAGCGCCGCGGCCAGGATGCGGCAGAGGGTCAGGCCGGCCGCAAGCGGCCACGAGCCGTGGGCCGCGAGAAGGGCGGCGGTGCGCCGGACCGCGCCGAAATAGGCGAGGCCGAAGGCGATGCCGGTGGTTGCCGACGCCGCCCCAAGGGCTCCGGTCCCAATCAGTGTCATTCGCGTTTCACCCTCTGCCACGCGAAGGCGCATCCGAGCGCGAGGCCGGCCACGAGCAGCCCGAGCGTCCAGAAGATCCCGCTCGCGAACTGGCGGTCCAGCCATCGGCCGGCGAAGATGCCGGCAAGCGTCGGCAGCACGATGGTCCAGCCGAGGGCGCCGATCATCGCGAGGTTCCGGCCGAGCGAGCGCTCGCCTTCGCGCTGCCACTGCGCGCGCCGTTCCCGTCGGGTCCTGACCGCCCGGCCGAGGCGTTCGTGATTGTCGGGGGGCATCACGCGTCGAAACCGTCAAACGACGCCCCGTCGGGTCCGCCCGGCAGCGAGGGAGACTGGTCCGACCGGATGAGGCGGATGATCTGGCGCATGGCCGCGAGATAGAGACGCTGGGCGTCGCTGCGCGCGGCCCGTTCTT
>DATGFU010000701.1:0-5070 GCA_035308865.1 Allostellaceae bacterium
TGTGATCGAAGCTCGGCTCCGCGAGCTCCTGCCAGCGGACCGGCGCGGCATGGCCGGTCCATCCGCACAGGACCAGGAGAAGGAGCAGGGTCACCCGCATCGCGAAGAGCCGCATACAGTATCCCAGCCGAATTCTCCCGACAGCGGTCCCGGCCCTGCGGGATCCTGCCTTTCAGCCTAACGCCAGCCTTCCGGGCCGCAAAGCACCGCCCGCCGAGGCCGCCGAGGCCCGCTCACCTTGCGGGGAGAGGAGTTAACGAGCCCTCTCCTGCCCGCCGCGGACGGCGCCGCGCATTGTCATCGGCCCGCCGCCGGCGGTACGTTGGGCCGATTTCGCGGGTTCGAGAGGCCGAGTCCTTGCCGTTCCACCCCATCGGGGCCTATCCCCGCACCCGGCTCCGCCGCAATCGGCGCGAGGAGTGGTCGCGCCGGCTGGTGGCCGAGACCGTGCTGACCGCCGCCGACCTGATCTGGCCGGTCTTCCTGCAGGAGGGCGACGGGCCGCCTCTGCCGATTCCGTCAATGCCGGGCGTGTTCCGCCTCACCCTGGCGCAGCTGGTCGACGCGGCCGCCGAGGCGCGCGACCTCGGCATCCCGGCGGTGGCGCTCTTCCCGGCGACCGACCCGGCGCTGAAGACGCCCGACGGCAGGGAGGCGGCGAACGATGAGAACCTCGTCTGCCGGGCGGTGCGCGCCCTCAAGTCCGGCGCCCCCGGGCTTGGCGTCATGTGCGACGTGGCGCTCGATCCCTACACGACGCACGGCCACGACGGCATTCTGCGCGATGGCTATGTCGTAAACGACGAAACCGTGGAGGCGCTGGTCGAGCAGGCGCTGGCCGAGGCGCGCGCCGGCGCCGACATCGTGGCGCCCAGCGACATGATGGACGGGCGCATCGGCGCCATCCGCGACGCGCTCGACGATGCCGGGTTCGAAAGCGTGCGGATCATGTCCTATGCCGCCAAGTACGCGTCGGCCTTCTACGGGCCCTTCCGCGACGCGATCGGCTCCAAGACCAATGCGACGCCACTCGATAAGCGCGGCTATCAGATGGATCCGGCAAACGGCGACGAGGCGCTGCGCGAGGTGGCGCTCGACCTCGACGAAGGCGCCGACATGGTGATGGTCAAGCCCGGCATGCCGTATCTCGATATCGTACGCCGGGTGAAGGAGACGTTCTTCGTCCCGACCTACGCCTATCAGGTGAGCGGCGAGTACGCGATGCTGCAGGGCGCGATCGAGCGCGGCTGGCTCGACGATCGGGTCGTGCTGGAGGCGCTGGGCGGCTTCAAGCGGGCCGGCGCGGACGGCGTGCTTAGCTACTTCGCGGTCGCCGCCGCACGGCGGCTCAAGACCGGCTGAACCGCCCGGCCAGCCAGGCGCCGGCGGCCTCGACGGCGCGGCGCCCGATATCGATCCCCGGCAGGCCGAAGAAGGCATGGATCATGCCGTCGTAGCGGATGGTCTCGACATCGACGCCGGCCTCCCGCAGCCGCGCCGCGTAGGCCTCGCCCTCGTCCCGCAGCGGATCGAACTCGGCGGTAAGCACATAGGCCGGCGGCAGCCCCGCGAGGTTCGGCGTCGAGAGCACGGCGAAATGCGGATGCCGGGTGGCCGCCTCGTCCGGAAGGTAGAGGCCGGTGAAGTACTTCATCGCGTCGAGCGTCAGGAAGTAGCCCTCGGCGTTCTCGACGATCGAGCGGGTGGGCGGCTCGTAATGCGCGGCGACCGGATAGATCAGCATCTGGGCGACCAGGACAGGCCCGCCTTCGTCGCGCAGGCGAATCGATGTGACCGCCGACAGATTGCCGCCCGCGCTGTCGCCGCCGACGGCAATGCGCGCGGGGTCGGTCCCGAGCGCCGCGGCGTTCGCCGCCGCCCATCGCACGGCGGCGAGGCTGTCGTCGGTCGCGGCCGGAAATTTATGCTCCGGCGCCAGGCGATAATCGACGGCCAGCACGGCGGCACCGCTGCTTGCCGCCAGTTGCCGGCAGATCTCGTCATGGCTGTCGAGGTTCCCGAGCACGAATCCGCCGCCGTGGAAATAAACGAGCAGCGGCAGCGTCCCCGGCAGCGGGCGGTAGAGCCGGCCGCCGATCGGGCCGGCCGGGGTCACAATCACGACATCCCGGACGGAAGCTACGGACGTCACCTCGGTCGGGCGCGGCAGCGCCCCTTGCCGGAGGACCTCGAGCGGCACCTCCCACAATTTCGGCATCTTCTCGAGTTCGGCGAGAACGACGGCGACCTGCGGATCGAGCGGCATGTGCTGACCTCTCGGCACTGGCGGGCAGGATGATGCGGGGCCTGGCTGGGGCGGGAGGAATCGAACCTCCGAATGGCGGAGTCAAAGTCCGCTGCCTTACCGCTTGGCTACGCCCCATTGGTTGGAAAGGCGCGCACCTTAACGGCAAGGATCGGGGGCATCAAGGCGCCCCATCCGGCGAGCCATCAGCCGGGCGCAAGCCGGGTGGCGACGACCCACCAGTCGGGGTGCTCGCCTCCGATCGCGGCCGCTGCCGCCTCGGCCGAGCGGTCGTCCGGATAGAGCGCGAAGCAGGTGGCGCCGCTGCCGCTCATGCGGGCGAGAAGGCAGCCGGCCACCTGCAGCCGCTCCAGGATCTCGCCGATGACCGGGAGCAGTCCGACCGCCGCGCCCGTCAGATCGTTCGGATAGGGCGCGAGGGCGTGCGCCAGCGCTGCGGCATCGCTTGGCGCCTGTCCGAATATCCCATCCTGCGCCGGACTGGCCGAGAACGGGCCGGTCCGCGCCTTGAACACGGAAGGCGTCGCCAGACCGATTCCCGGGTTCACAAGGACGACGGGCGCCGCCGGCAAGACCCCGCCCGGCATCACGCGCTCGCCGATACCCTGCAGCCGCGAGGTCCGGCGCGCGAGGCACACCGGCACGTCGGCGCCGAGCCTGAGTCCGAGCGCGGCCAAGTCGGCGTCGGCCAAGTCGGCGGCGGGGATGTCGAGCCGCCACAGCGCGCAGAGCGCGGATAGCGCCGCCGCGGCGTCGCTCGACCCCCCGCCGATGCCCGAGGCGACCGGCAGGCGCTTGGTGAGGGTGATCCGGGCATCCGCCCGGATGCCGGCCGCCTCGGCCAGCAGCGTGGCGGCGCGATGGACAAGGTTCTGCTCGACCGGCCCGTCGAGCCGGTCGGCGAACGGTCCGTCGCAGTCGAGATGCAACCCGTCATCGGGAGCTGCCGCGACCGTGTCGCCGTATTCGGTGAAGGCGACGAGACTGTCGAGCAGGTGATACCCGTCTTCCCGCCGTCCCACGACCTGGAGCGTCAGGTTGAGCTTCGCCGGCGCCGGCCGGACGACCGCCCCGTCAGTCAGGTTGCTACCGCTCAGGGTCAGTTCTTCTCGACCGCGGCGACCGGGCGCTGGGCGGGCGGATGATCGAGCTTGGCCTCGATCGACTTGGCGAGATCCGGCTCCGGCTTCAGCGACAGCGCCCGCCGCCACTGCAGCCGCGCCTCCTCGCGCCTTCCGCCCTGCCAGTAGGCGTCGCCGAGATGGTCATTGATCTCGGCGTCGCCCGGCTTCAGCTCGACCGCCTTCTCGAGCGCGCTCTCGGCGTCCGTGTACTTGCCGAGCCGGTAGTAGGCCCAGCCCAGGCTGTCGACGATGAACCCGTCCTTGGGCTTGAGCTCGACCGCCCGCTTGATCAGCTTCAGCGCCTCCGGCAGGCCGACGCTGCGGTCGACCATCGAATAGCCCAGATAGTTCATCACGTCGGCCTGGTCGGGCTTGAGCGAGAGCGCCCGGCGCAGATCGGCCTCGGCCGCCGGCCAGTCGCCGGCCCGCTCGAGCGCGATGCCGCGGCTGTAGTAGAGCGACCAGTACTTGGGGTCGGCGGCCGGTGCCAGGCGCGTCAGCGCGTCCGAATAGGCCGTCGCCGCCTCGCGGAACTTGTCGTGGTTGCGCAGCACGTTGCCGAGCTCGATCAGCGGCTGGGCCTCGGCAGGCCGCTCGGCCGCCATGACGCGCAACAACTTCTCGGCGCCGTCCGCATCCCCGGTATCCTCCAGCGTGCCGGCTACCCTGAGCCGTGCCGCCCAGGCATAGGGCGACGCCGGATCGATCGAGCGATAGACCGCGAGCGCCGCCGGCAACCGGCCCTGCTCCTCCTCGAGGTCGCCGAGCATCAGCGTCGCCAGGGGGAAGTCCGGCTTCAGCTCCAGCGCCATCCGGGTGCCCAGCATCGCCACCTCGGGCGAGTCCGCCTGGCTCACGACGCTGGCGAGATCGAACAGCGCCTCGGCGAGTCCGCTCGTTGCATCCGGGATGAGGCGCGGCGGCTTACCGCCCGCGGCCACGTGCGGCACCACGCCGGCGTCACCCGCATTCTCGGCAAAGGCCTTGTAGAGCTTGTCGGCCTCGTCGCGTTTGCCGACACGCTCGTAGAAATTTCCCGCAAGCTGGGCCAGCCGCAGGGGTGGCGGCTTGTCGCCCAGCGCCGCACGGTAGTCGCGCTCGGCCGCCGCGTCGTCATCGGCGAGATCTTCGATCAGGGCCGCATGGAGCGCCATCAGCGGGAGGAAGCCCTGCTCGGTGCCGAGCGGCTGGAGCTCGGCAACCGCGGCCATGGCGCCGCCCTTGTCGCCAAGCGTCAGCCAGGCGCGGGCGAAGGCTCCGACGAAACGGTAGAACCCGTCATCCGGCAGGTTGCGGACGACGGCGAGCGCGCCGCTTGCCCGGTTCTGCTTCAGAAGCTCGATGGCCTGGACCAGATTGGCCAGCCCGGCATTGGGGTCGTTGCTCGTGAGCTTGGAGGCCAGCGGCCGCGCGAGATCGAAGCGCCCCTCGCTGACTGCCAGGACGAAGACGCGGGTCGCCAGCGCGGCATCGCCGGGATCGTGCGCGAGGGCCTCCTCGTAGAAGGTCAGCGCCGCCGCGAAATCGTGCTCCTCCTGGGCGACGCGGCCGGAGAGATAGGCGCCCTCGGGCGTCATCGGGACGGCGCCGCGCGGCGGCGGCCCCGCCTCGGCCATCGGCACTGCCGCGGCGAAGTCCACCGATCCGCCGCCGGCGACACAGCCGGCGCAGAACGCCGCC
>DATGFU010000702.1:0-9868 GCA_035308865.1 Allostellaceae bacterium
CGGCGCCTCGCCGAGGAGGCGCTGGCCGAACGCCTGCGGCTCGCCGCCGCCATGCTCCGGAAGCCAGGCGCGGCCCGCGATCGCGATCTCGCCAAATCCCTGCGGGAATCCGTCGGCGAGATCGGCGCCTGGCTGCATGTAGCCGGCGTGGAAAAGACCTCGCCGGCTGACGATCTCGCCGCGCTTCGCCAGGCCGCGGCATCGACGCAGACGGTCCTCATGCTGGCCGAGGTCGCCAGCGCCGAGCGGGCGGATAGGCTGCCGGATGCGGACCGGATTGCCGCCAGGATCGATGGCGCCGCGTCGATCCTGAGCGCCGGCCGCCGACCCCGCCCCGGCGATGTGCACGAGGCGATCGAGGACGAGGCGCCGTCGCCGCGGGCGAACGCCCTCTCGGCCGGACTTGCCCGAGAGCTGGATGCGTTCGCCGAGCGGCCGACGGCGGACGCACAGCATCACCTGCATACGAAGACGCCCGGCGGGTTCTTCCTGCCCGACGCCTTTACCAACCCGGACCACGTCTACTATGCGCTCAAGACGACTTGCGCGGCCGTATTCTGCTACGTCCTCTATTCGCTGCTGGACTGGCCGGGCATCCATACCTGCTTCATCACCTGCTACATCGTCTCGCTGACCACGACGGCGGAGACGGTCGAAAAGCTCACTCTCCGGGTCCTGGGATGCCTCGTGGGTGCCGCGACGGGCATCGCGGCCATCGTCTACCTCATGCCCGACGTCACCTCGATCACCGGGCTGATGGCAGTCGTCTTCGGCGCCGCCTTCGTCTCGGCCTGGATCGCCGGCGGCAGCCCGCGGATCGCCTATGCGGGATTCCAGGTCGCCTTCGCCTTCTTCCTCTGCGTCGTGCAGGGCTCGGCGCCCGCCTTCGACATGAAGACGGCGCGCGACCGCGCCATCGGCATCCTCGTGGGCAATGTCGTTGCGTACCTGTTCTCGATCGCTTTCCGGTCTGTCAGCGTCGGCCGGCGGATCGACCCCGCCATTGCAGGACTGCTCCGCACGCTCGGCTTGATGGCAACAGCGGACCAGCCGATCCGCCGGCAACTTGCGGCGGAAACCCAAGCCTCGCTCGGCATCCTCGAACGGGACCTCGCCCTTGTCTTCTACGAGCCGGTCTCGATCCGCCCGAGCAGAGCATGGCTGGAAGCGCGGGTCGAAGCGGCTCGCCAGATCGGGGCCTTGGCCGGCCGGCTGCTGCTGCCGGAGGCTCCGGAGCCCGGCCTCGCTGGCGCGGCCGCCCGACTTGAGAGGCTGGCCGACAGCCTCGACGGTGCCGACAAACAGCCGGTCGCCGACTCCGGGCGCATCGATGATGCCGATGAACTGCACGCTTTCGTCTGCGATCCGATCAGGAAGCTCGAACGAACCCTGGGGCCGGCGGCCGGACAGGGAGGCATGGCGTCCGATGTCCGCGCCTAGGCGAGCCGCTATCATCGTTTTCTCAGGCACTTGCCTCGCGGGCTGCGCGACCTCGGCCCTCGACATGGCGCCTGACCGCGCCGATCGGCCATGGCATCCCGCCACCACGGCCAGCGGCGAGATCGTCCCCGGCGACCGGGGGACGTCGGAGGCATCTGCCGGCTCGAGCTACGTCCTGCCGTCGAATACCGATCTGTCGAACATTCCGCCGGCCTATGGAACTCAGGGCGATCGGGCTTATTCGCTGGCCGAACTGATCGACATCGCCGAGTCCAACAACCCGTTCACGCGCAAGGCCTGGAACGATGGCCGGAAGGTGGCGCTGGCGGAGGGGATCGCCGAGAGCACCTATCTCCCGAGCCTGACGGCCACGGTCGTCGGCGGCTACCAGGCCATGAACGGAAACAAGTCCGCGTTCGGCGTCAGCGCGAACAGCGACCTGACGGCCAGCGGCGGGATCGCCGCGGTGTCGCTCCAGTGGCTGCTCTTCGATTTCGGGGAACGTGCGGCGGTCGTCGACACGGCCAGGCAGGCATCGGTCATCGCCAACATCGCCTTCACCGCCGCCCACCAGCAGGTGATCTACGACGTCAGTGTGGCCTTCTATGCGAACGCTGCGGCCCGCGCCCGCGTCGGCACCGCAACGGAGTCGCTGAAAAACGCAGAGGCGGTGCAAGCGGCGGCCGAGGACCGCAAGAAGCGGGGGATCGGAACCGTGGTCGAGGTGGCGCAGGCGCGCCAAGCGACGGCGCAGGCGAGGCTGATGCTCGTTGAGGCCACTGGTGCCGCGCAGGATTCGTATCTGAAGCTGATCTCGGCGATGGGCATCTCGCCGCTCACGAAGATGAAGATCGCCGACGTCTCGGACCGCCAGCTCCCGACCGGGATCGGGGGATCGATCGAGCAGTTCATTTCCGAGGCGCTGGCGCGCCGGCCCGACGTCCTCAGCGCCTACGCGGCCGAAAAGGCGGCCGCATCTCAGGTCGAGGCGGCGCGCGACGAGTTCCTGCCCAAGCTCTTCCTCTCGGCATCGGGCGCCTACAATACCGGTGGCCTGGGCGTATCCGCCATTCCCGGAGTCGGCCAGCAATCAGGCACCGTCAACCTGACCGGCAACCAGTTCGGTGGCACCATCCTCGGCGGGATCACCGTTCCGCTCTACGACGGCGGCAAGCGATCGGCGGTTCTGGAGCAGGCCAGGGCGACGGCGGACAATGCCAGCGTCACGCTGACCCACACACGGGAAGAGGCCATGCGCGAGATTGTCCTCGCCGACAATGCGCTGCAGACCAGCCTCTCCGCCTACGCCGCCGCACAGTCTCTGACATCCGCCGCGCAGACGACCTTCGACGCGGCCCTCGCCGCCTATCGCAACGGCGTCGGCTCGATCACCGACCTGACGATCGCGGAGACCCAGCTCCTCCAAGCGAAGGATGCGGCCACCAACGCCTACAGCACGGCGCTGTCGACCGCGGCGACGCTGGCACTGGCGGCAGGCGCGCTCGGCAGCGCACCGGAATAGCGACGGTGGCGGTCGGTGGCGGCGAGGGAACCTGCTCGGAGTCTGATCGCAGAGAGAGCCTACCGGTCGCAGATCGATGAGCCCCCGACCGGCAGGTGGGGCGGCGCAAATTCGGGAAAATCACCCGGCGATCTCCGGGGGAAACGCCGTTGCCCCATCCTTGCCTGTTGCGCAGACTGGCCCGGCTCCTTCGAGCAAGATGGCTCAACCGCTCGCGAAGACCCGCTCGCCCTATCACAGCAAGGAGGGTGCCATGACGCAGTGGAAGCTCGCCGGCACCTATTTCGAGACGTGCAACTGCGAGGCCGCCTGTCCCTGTGTGTTCCTGAGTCCGCCGACCGAGGGCTTTTGCAACGCGATCGTGGCATGGCACATCAAGCGGGGCATCTTTGGCGAGGTCGCGCTCGACGGCTTGAACGTCGCCCTCCTGGTCGATGTGACGGGCAACATGGTCGAGAACAAATGGAAGGCGGCGGCCTATATCGATGACAAGGCCAGCGAGGCGCAAAAGAGCGCGTTGCTGACGATTTTTTCCGGACAAGCCGGCGGTCACCCGGCCGTGCTGGCGTCCTTTATCGGCGAGCATTTGGGCACGAAGAGTGTCCCGATGCACTATCTAGGCACCGGCAAGAACAGCAGCCTCAAGATCCCTGGCATCGTCGATGCCGAGCTCGAGGCGCTGGAAGGCCAGGACGGCAAGCCGATCACGATTGAAAACCATCCGGTCTGCATTGCCCCGGGCGAGCCGGCGATAGTCGCGCGCTCCAAGCATTTCCGGTTGTCGGACTACGGATACGATTGGAGTCTTTCCGGCCGCAACGGATACCTCTCCAATTTTTCCTATAGCGGCGCCTGAACATGATGGCGTGGAGGCGTGACCGTCTCCTCGCGATGGGCAGCCTCGTTTCGGTGATCGCGCTCAGTTGGCTTTATCTCGCACGCATGGACATGTCGCGCCACGAAGGCGGCATCATTTGTGTGGCGACGCCGGGCATGGCGGGCGCGCCATTGGAGCAATTTGCGGCCGCTTTCCTGATATGGACGGTCATGATGGTGGCGATGATGCTGCCTACGGCAGTCCCGGCGATCGGCGTGTTCGGCATTTTTGCGCGAAGGCGCATGTCGGCGATCGGTTCGGCGCCGGCGACGTCCTTGTTCGTCCTGGGCTATGTCGCCGTGTGGACCGCCTATTCCGTTCTTGCGGCAGCGGGCCAAGTGGCTCTTTCACGCGCGTCTCTTCTTGCTCCCACGCTGCAAAGCGCCAGTGTCGTGCTGAGCGCGGCGCTTCTCTTGCTGGCCGGCGCTTTCCAGTTCACGTCGTTCAAGGATGCGTGCCTGACGCAATGCCGGTCACCCTTCCCCTTCTTTCTTGCCAAGTGGCGCGACGGCGATCTGGCGGCCTTCGTGCTCGGCATGCAGCACGGCAGCTATTGTGTCGGCTGCTGCTGGGCCCTGATGGGGCTGATGTTCGTCTTCGGCGCCATGAACCTGCTGTGGATGGGCGCGCTTTCTTTGTTCATGCTTGGCGAGAAAATTGCGCCGGCCGGCTGGCATATTAATCGCCGTGCCGGCGTTGTGCTTATTCTATGGGGCATCTTGCTTACAACGCGGCTTCTTATACTGCCGGCTCAATGAAGTAAGAACTGCAGATGCTCAAGAGCGTGTTCGGACGGCCGACCTTTCAGTACGCATGGGTCGTCAAGGATCTCGACAAGGTCTGCGCCCGCCGGACTGCGGCCTCTCGGTGCCGGCCCTTCCGTGACCGCGCGCATTCGGCCGGTCACTCCCCCGGCAGGTGAAGGACGAGGCTTCGCCGGTGCGGCCGGTGCCGGTGCTCGAACAGGAAGATTCCCGGCCAGGTACCGAGCGCAAGCGTGCCGGTAGGCCCTCGGGTCGCCCACCGGCCAGCCGACCGGCCCGATCGTCTACATGGGAGCGCTGGCGAGGCCTTCCTAAAGCACGGCCCGTGTGTGCTGGCGGGCCAGGAATTCCTGACGTGCCAGGACGCGAGACCGCGCCAACCTCTCGCGCACGGTCGGGATGTGGCGTGGCGGCAGCGGCGCAAGAACGTCCAACGAGCCCTGGGCGAGCAGGCGATCGTAACCGTCGCCATCCAGCTCCCAGCTTCGCACGGGTCCGCTGTCGAGATGGATGAAGGATGAGCGCGGATACCAGCCGACGCCGCCGCGCCTCATCGCCAGCGCTGCTTTGTTTGCCGCGTCCAGGCGGGTGTCGAAGGTGACGTCGATCGCCCGGCCGAAGAGGTGCTGGCTCTGCTCGGCGACGCCGAAGGTGGTGGCCTTGAGCCACTCGTTGGTCTCGCGGGTCCGGTAGGCCGAGAGCACGGTGGCGCGGCGCTGGCCGGTTGCGGTCATGACATCGGCGAGAAAATCCAGCATGCCGATATCGACCGGCCCGCTCACGCCGGCATGAAAGTCGCGCAGGAAGACGGCGAGGTCGGAAACCGCATCGGGGAGCGGTCCGGTCGCGTCGCGATAGGGTCCGTCGAAGCTCTCGCCGGTGTGCGCACTTTTGAGCGTGAGGCGGCGGCTGGCAGTCGGGAGTGCAAACGCATTGCTGCGCAGGAGGATCGAAACGCCGGTCGCCAACAGAAGGTCGCGGCGCCCAAGGATGCTCCTGTCACGGAAGGCGGGTTTGCGTGGCATGTTGCCGAATTGGGCGGTGCCTATCCTCCTGACAAGATTCTAGGGCGACCCTGCGGCACTATCGAACAGTGAATCCGGCTCTGTGACACTGTTCAGGCAAACCGTTCCTGGAGGGGCGGGCCCTTGCGCAGGCGGCCGGCATCCTTGCCGGGCGGCGAGCCGAAGAGGCGGCGATATTCGCGGCTGAACTGCGAGGGGCTGTCGTATCCGACCTCGAACCCGACGGTCGCCACGTCCTCGGCGTTCGCGATCAGGCGGGCGCGGGCTGCCTGCAGCCGGATCTGCTTCTGGAACTGAATGGGGCTCATCGACGTCACGGCGCGGAAATGCCGATGGAACGAGGAAGGGCTCATGCCGGCGACCTGGGCCAGCTCGTCGATCCGCAGGATCTCGGCGTAATTCGTCCTGATCTGCCGGATGGCCCGGCTGATCTGCGCCAAGCTGCTGTCGGCGAGGCCGATCTGCCGGACGATCGCGCCCTGCTCGCCGCCGAGCAGGCGCCAGAGGATCTCCCGCTCCAGCATCGGTCTCAACACCGGGATGTCGCCGGGACGATCGAGCAGCCGGAGCAGACGCAGGACCGCATCGAGCAGTTCGTCCGGGGCCACGCTCACCGCCAGCCCGGCAGCCTCGACGCCGCTCCGCTCCCCGGCCGTGCCCTCCAGCAGCAGCGCCGCGATCTTCGCCGGCTGCAGCGTCATCGCGAAGCCGAGATAGGGCTCCTCGCTACTGGCGCGGCACACCTGGCCGATGATCGGCAGGTCGACCGAGGCCACGAGATAATCGCCTGCCCCGTACTCGAAAACCTTGTCGCCGAGCACGGTGCGTTTGCCGCCCTGGGCGACCAGGGCGAAGATCGGCTCGTAGACCGCGTTGACCGGCTCGGTCGGGGCCGTCGTGGTCCGGAGCCTGACGCCGGACAGCGGCAGCCCGGCATCCGGGATGCCGACATGCCGGATGATGAGTGAGCCGATTTCGGCGAGCTTGGTCATCCCGGCACTTCACCAGCCCGCGTGGCCGCGCGCAATTAAAATTGCACGGGACGATCTATATTGGCAGGATCGTGCAAGAATATGCACCGAACGGTCTACCACGGCGGCGGCTCCCCGTGGTTTGATCACGACCGTTCGAAGGACGTCGGGGCTGGCGGAAACGCCGCGATCGACGGGCGAACTAAGAGGGAGGCGGGTCGGGCCGACACCAGCGTGTCGGGCTAGGCGCGCAGCCTTAGCCGTTCCTCGCACGCCTGCTTGCAGGCTTCGATCCGTTCCATGTGGAGCTGCCCCCACTCGCAAAGCGGGCTGAGCGCGGCGCACAACGACGTGCCGAACTCGGTCAGGGCGTATTCGACGCGCGGCGGGATCTCCTTGAAGTCCTGTCGCGTGACGATGCCATCCTGCTCCATCTCCTTGAGGTTCTGGATCAGCATCTTCTCGCTGATGCCGGGCACCTCGCGGCGCAATTCGCCGAACCGTTTGGGCGCGGTGTGGAGCGGCCAGAGGATCAGCACCTTCCACTTGCCGCCGACCACGTCGAGCGCGGCCTCGAGGCCGCATGAGTAATGCCGATCGCGCATAGGCGCCTCCCGCACTGCACAAGAATTTTTGACACTTACGAAAAGGTGGGTACTTGTCCATCGGTAATCAAGGCCGATATCCGATTCCGTAAGCCAGCGGCCCCGGGCGTCGTCCGGGCCCTCTCGCAGAAAATGGGGTACGTCATGAATACGCTTCTCAGCAGGGTCGCCGCGCGGCCCCGTACCGCTACCGCCGTCGCTGTGTTGCTGATGGCCGGTGGCGTCCTCGCCTTCCACGAAACCACCCCCAGTCAGGCCGCGGGGCCAGCCCCGACTGCAACCGTCCAGGTCGCCGTCAGGACGCTGACCGAGCAGCCGGTGCGCCTGTGGTCCGAGTTCTCGGGCCGCCTCCATGCGGTCGACGCCGCCGAGATCCGGCCCGAAGTTGGCGGCCGCATCGTCAGCGTCGAGTTCCAGGACGGCCAGTCGGTCAAGGCCGGCGACGTTCTCTTCGTCATCGATCCGCGGCCCTACGAGGCGGCGGTCGCCCGTGCCGAAGCCAATCTCGCTTCGGCCCAGACCAATGCCGGCTTCGCCAAGGTCGAGCTCGACCGCGCTGCCGGGCTGCTGAAGACGCAGGCGATCGCGCAGCGCGTCTATGACGAGCGCGCCAACACGGCCCGCGTCGCCACCGCCAACATCAAGGCGGCGGAGGCCGAGCTGAAGCAGGCGCAGCTCGATCTGGAGCACGCCCATGTGAAGGCCCCGATCTCCGGCCGGGCGAGCCGCGCCGAGATCACGGTCGGCAACCTCGTCCAGCCCGGCGCCGGCGCGCCGCTCTTGACGACGATCGTCTCCGACCGCGCGATCTACGCCGATTTCGAGGTCGACGAGCAGGCCTATGTCGCGACCGTCCGCGGCCAGGGCAGGAGGGGGCTCGACGAGGAGCACAAGATCCCCGTCCGGCTGACCCTGCCGGACGACGGCTCTCACGTCTATCAAGGTACGATCGAGAGCTTCGACAACCGCATCGACCAAACGACCGGCACCATCCGGGCGCGCGCGAAGTTCGACAACACGGACGGCTCGCTTGTCCCCGGCATGTTCGTCTCGGTCCGGCTGTCCGAGTCGGCATCTCACGACCAGCTGCT
The DNA here is from genome assembly GCA_035308865.1 of Allostellaceae bacterium. GTDB lineage: Bacteria > Pseudomonadota > Alphaproteobacteria > ATCC43930 > CGMCC-115725 > DATGFU01. The sequence continues at coordinate 8,296 of DATGFU010000702.1, forward strand.
GATCCCAGAGCGCGCGGTCGGCTTCGACCAGAGCAAGAAGTATGTCTTCGTCGTCGGGCGCGACAACAAGGTGGCCTATCGCGAGGTCTCGCTCGGCAAGGAGGTCGGCACCGAGCGCGTCGCCCTCTCCGGCGTGCAGGCCGGCGAGCGCGTGATCGTCGACGGCCTGCAGCATGTCCGACCGGCGATGGAGGTGCAGGCCTACGAGGCCGACCCGGTCCAGCTGTCGAGCAACTAAGGGCGCCGAAACAACAGAAGTTAGTCGGGCGACAACCAAAGCCCATCATTGCGAGCGAAGCGAAGCAATCCACAGCCGGAGCTCCGGCTCCGGCTGTGGATCGCCGTGTCGCTTCGCTCCTCGCGATGACGACCTGCGTCGCGATCACTGAACTCACGCCAAGCCCCGCGAGGCGATCATGAATCTGTCCAAGTTCTTCATCGACCGGCCGATCTTCGCCGGCGTCATCTCGTTCCTCATCTTCCTGGCCGGGCTCATCTCGGTGTTCCAGCTGCCGATCTCCGAATATCCGGAGGTCGTGCCGCCGACCGTGGTGGTGAAGGCGCAGTTCCCGGGCGCCAACCCGAAGGTGATCGCCGAGACCGTCGCCTCGCCGCTCGAGGAGCAGATCAGCGGCACGGAGAACATGCTCTACATGTTCTCCCAGGCCGCCTCGGACGGCACGCTGACGCTGACAGTCACCTTCAAGCTCGGCACCGATCCGAACCTGGCGCAGGAGCTCGTGCAGAATCGGGTCAACCAGGCGCTGCCCCGCCTGCCCGACGTCACACGCTCGCTCGGCGTCACCACGGTCAAGAGCTCGCCCGACCTCACCATGGTCGTGCATCTGATCTCGCCCAACGACCGCTACGACATGCTCTACCTGCGCAACTATGCGGTCCTGAACATCAAGGACCAGCTCGCCAAGATCCAGGGCGTGGGCAGCGTTCAGCTGTTCGGCTCGGGCGACTACGCCATGCGGATCTGGCTGAACCCCGAGAAGCTGGCCGAGCGCGGCCTGGCCCCGCAAGAGGTCGTCGCCGCGGTGCGCAGCCAGAACCTGCAGGTCTCGGCCGGCGTGATCGGCGGCCCGCCCTACGGCAAGGGCATCGAGCTGCAGCTGCCGATCAACGTGCAGGGCCGGTTGCAGGACGCCGAGCAATTCGCCGACATCATCGTCAAGCGCGACGCCACGGGCGCGGTGACGCGGCTCAGCGACGTCGCCCGCACCGAGATCGATGCGGCCGAGTACGGGCTGCGCTCGCTGCTCGACAACAAATCCGCGGTCGCCATCCCGATCTTCCAGTCGCCCGGCTCGAACGCGATCGAAATCTCGAACCAGGTCCGCGTGACCATGGCCGAGCTCGCCAAGAGCTTCCCGGAAGGCGTCGCCTACTCCGTGGTCTACGACCCGACCGTTTTCGTGCGCGGCTCGATCGAGGCGGTGATCCATACGCTCCTGGAGGCCCTCGGCCTCGTCGTGCTGGTCGTGATCGTATTCCTGCAGACCTGGCGGGCCTCGATCATCCCGCTGCTGGCCGTGCCGGTATCGATCGTCGGCACGTTCGCGGTGAT
>DATGFU010000703.1:0-6020 GCA_035308865.1 Allostellaceae bacterium
CATAAATGTCCTCGTGGATGTAGAGCCGCTTGGCGGCGACGCAGAATTGCGCGCTGTTCTGGAAGGCCGCCCAGAACAGGTCCTTGGCGATCCTTGCCGGATCGACATCGGGCATGACGATCGCCGCGTCGTTGCCGCCCAGCTCCAGCGTCACTCGCTTCAGCGTGCCGGATGCCGCCTCCATGATGCGCCGCCCGGTCGCGGTCGAGCCGGTGAAGCTGATCTTGCCGATATCCTTGTGGGCGGTCATCCAGCTGCCCAGCTCGTTGCCGCCCGAGACGATGTTGAGCACGCCGGGCGGCAGCACCTCCGCCAGCACCTCGCCCAGCTTCAGCGTGCAGAGCGGCGTGTAGGGCGACGGCTTCAGCACCACCGTGTTGCCGGTCACCAGCGCGGGCGCGATCTTCCACACCGCGAGCAGCACCGGGAAGTTCCACGGCGTGATAGCGCCCACGACGCCAATCGGGACCCGCCGCGTCTCGACCGTGTGGCCGTCGCGGTCCTCGACCAGCTCGGGCTCGAGGCGCTGGCCGGCGATGGCGCGGCACCACGCGACCGAGCCGAAGATCTCCCACTCCGCGCCGGCCCGGGCCTTGCCCTGCTCGCGCGTCAAGAGCCGCATGAAATCCTCGGCATGGGCCTCGACGACGTCGCCGATGCTCGCGACCGCCCGCTGGCGCGCCTCGACCGGGGTGTCGCGCCAGGCTGGAAAGGTGCGCCTCGCGGCGGCGACCGCCTGGTCGAGCTGCTCGCGGCTCGCCTCGGGCGCCCGCGCGAACGCCTCCTCCGTCGCCGGATTGATCACGTCGAATCCGGCCGTCGAATCGGCCAGAAGCCCGTCGATGAGCATGCGGTAGTCGCGGGCGAAATCGGTCACGGGAGATCTCCTAGGCGTCAGGATGGGAGTCGGCGCGCAGCGCGCGGCGCAGGACCTTGCCGGTGCTGGTCTTGGGCAGGTCCTCGACGAAGCGGACGCTGCGCGGGATCTTGTAGGGCGCCAGCTCCGCCCGGCAGTGGAGCAGCATGTCGTCTTCCGTCGCCGCCGCTCCCGCCTTCAGCACGACGAAGGCGCGCGGGACCTCGCCCTTGACGGCATCGGGAATGCCGACCACCGCCACCATCGCGACGGCGGGGTGGGCGGCGATCGTCCGCTCCAGCTCGGCCGGATAGATGTTGTAGCCGGCCGTCAGGATCACATCCTTCTTGCGGTCGGCGATGTGGATGAAGCCGTCGGTGTCGCGCCGGGCAAGGTCGCCGCTGCGCAGCCAGCCGTCGGCCGTGATCGCCTCGGCGGTGGCCTCAGGCCGGCCGTAATAGCCCTGCATGACGATCGGTCCGCGCACCAGCAGCTCGCCGACCTCGCCCTCGCCGAGCGTGCGGGCGGGATCGTCGATATCGGCGATCCGCGTCTCCACGAAGGGCAGCGCCACGCCGATCGAGCCCAGGCGATAGGGTCCGGCATGGGGATGGGTGGTGCCGAGCCCGGCCAGCTCGGTCATGCCCCAGAGCTCGATCAACGGGCATCCCATCCGTGCCTCGACCGCCCGCATCGCGGCGACCGGCATGGTCTGGCCGCCGACCGTGCACAGCCGCAGCGACGACAGATCCGCCTCGGCCAGCGCCGGGCGCTGGAGCAGATAATGGTACATCGTCGGCACGCCCTCGAAGACCGTGGCGCGATGCCGGACGATCGCCGCGACGATCGCGTCCGCCTCGAAGCTCGGGAACAGTACCAGCGTCGCGCCGGTCAGGACCGAGGCGTTCATCACGACATTGCCGTAGACATGCGGGCAGGGCAGCGCGGTGACCACGACGTCGCTCTCGTGGCGGCCGTGCATGACGCTCGTCATCCGCACATTGGTGCAGACGGCGCGGTGCGAGAGCATGGCGCCTTTGGGATAGCCGGTCGTGCCGGAGGTGTAGCAGATGGTCGACAGCCCGTCGGCCGAGCGGTCAGCGAGCGGCGGCGGCCGCGGCTCAGCGGCGGCGAGCAGGTCCTCGAAGCCGGTCGTTCCCGGCAGGCTGCCGCCGTAGACGATCATATCGGCTGGCCGATCGGCCAGCGCATCGGACAGGCGCGCCGCCTTGACTGCGGAGACGACAACCGTGCGGGCGCCGCAATCCTCCATGACGAAGCGGACCTCGCGGTCGGTCAGCAGCGCGTTCACCGGATTGATCACGGCGCCCGCCCGGGCGATGCCGTAATAGGCGATGATCCAGGCCCAGCCATTCTCGCCGTAGAGCGTCACCCGGTCGCCCGGCGCGACCCCGCGCGCCGCCAACGCCGCGGCGAAGCGATCGGCAAGCCCATCCAGCTCGGCGAAGCGGAGCGTCCGGTCGGGCGCGATCACCGCCGGCTTGTCGCCGAACCGGGCCGCCGCCGCTCGCGGAATATCGCCGATCAGCATCAGGGCCTCATGACCGCCTTCAGCACCCGGCCGGATTCGGTGTCGTGGACCGCCTCGTTGATTGCCGCCAGCGGGTAGAACTTGACCAGCCGGTCGAACGGGAAGCGACCTGCCTTGTAGAGCGCGATCAGCCGCGGAATGAAGATTTGCGGCACGCTGTCGCCCTCGATGATGCCGCGCAGCGTGCGGCCGAACAGGATCGCGTTCATGTCGATCGCGACCTCGGTCCCGAGCGGCGAGACGCCGATCAGCCCGCAGATCCCGGTCAGGGTGAGGCAGTCGACCGCCTGACGCAGCACCTTGGGCAGCCCGGTGCATTCGAGCGAGTAGTGGACGCCGCCGCCGGTCGCCTTCCGAATCGCCTCGACCGGATCGGACTCGAGCGGGTTGATGCCGTTTGTTGCTCCCAGTTCTTGCGCCAGCAGCAGCCGGTCGGGGTTGGGATCGACGGCGATGATCGTGGCGCAGCCGACGACGCGGGCGGCCATGACGGCGCTCAACCCCACCGATCCGGCGCCGAACACCGCGATCGAGCTGCCCGCCTGGGGCCGCAGCGCGTTCATCACCGCGCCGGCGCCGGTCTGCACGCCGCAGCCGAGCGGGCCGAGCAGCTCGAGCGGCACCTCGCGATCGACCACGACGGTATTGCGCTCGCGGGCGACCGCATGCGTGGCGAAGCTGCTTTGCTGGAAGAAATGGCCGTTCAGGCTGGCGCCGTTTCGGTGGAGCGCGCTCGTACCGTCCATCCGGGAGCCCCGGAAATTATGCCCGTAGAGGTCGAGGCAGTAGCCTGGTAGCCCCTGCAGGCAGGGCGCGCAGGTGCCGCAGCTGGCATAGCTGAGCACGACATGGTCGCCGGGCGCGACGGTCTCCACCGCATCGCCGATGACTTCCACGACGCCTGATCCCTCGTGCCCGAAGACGCAGGGCAACGGCACTGGGAAATACTGGTCGCGGCAGACGAGATCGGTGTGGCACATCCCGGCGCCCGCGATGCGCACCAGCACCTCGTCGGCGCGCGGCGGATCGAGCTCGACCTCGTCGATCGCGAAGGGGCCCGACTTCTCCTCGATCACTGCCGCCTTGATCTTCAAGCTGCGCTCCCCGGCTGTCGTTTCTGCGCCGAGCTTGCCTCTGCGCGCCGCTGCGCGGGTAGCGGCTCGCGGCAGCTTCGGTGTGGATTGCCGCAATTTGCCGGCACGACGCTATCGGGCGGCGAATTGCGGCTCGAAGCACGCATTCTGCGGAAATCGAATGGGCGGGCGCCTCGCCCCGCGCCACAATCGGGCGATGGGTATCGTCACCGCGCGGCGCGACTTCTTGAAAATCGGCGGAGGGTCGATGATCCTCGCCTCGATTGGCGGATCGCTCGTCTGGTGCCTGCCGGCGGAGGCTGCCGCTGTGCAGGCAGAATTCCGGACGCTGTCGGCTGCCGACGGCACGCTTCTCGCCGCCTTTGCCGAGGCGATCGTGCCGGGTGCCGCCGATGCCGGCTGCGCCCATTTCATCGACCACCATGTCGGCGTGGCGCCGGCGGAATCGCTGCTGTCGCTCCGCTATCTCGACGTGGCGCCGCCTTACGCGGCGTTCTACGGCGCAGGGCTGGCCGCTTTGCGGCAGCTTGCCGGCCCGCATCCGGACTGGGACGCCACGATCCGGCGCCTGCAGGCGCCCAGCCTCGCGGGGTGGCAGGGGCCGCCGCCGGGGCTGTTCTACTTTGCCGTCCGGTCGGACGCGGTCGATGCGGTCTATGGCACGCGCGCCGGCTTCAAACGCCTCGGCATCGAGTATCTCGCCCATATCGAGCCGGAGACCGACTGGTGACGGGCGCCCCCGAGCGGGTCGATGTCGTCATCGTCGGCGGCGGGCCGGCCGGCGCGGTGCTGGCCGCCACCCTGGCACGGGCCGGGAAATCGGTGACGATCCTCGAGGCCGGGCCGCCCTGGACGCTGAACGACCTCGTCAGCTCGCAAATCTGGAGCCGGCGCTTGCGCTGGGGCGGGCCGTTCGTGGCGACCGGCGGCAAGCATCCGGTCGGGTTCGGCTTCAATGCCGGCTGGGGCGTCGGCGGTGCGGCGATGCATCATTACGGCACTTGGCCGCGGCTCAAGCCCGAGGATTTCCGCGTGCGGACGCTGTTCGGGCGCGGGCTAGACTGGCCGATCGACTACCCGACGCTGCTTCCGTTCTACGACCGGATCCAGGAGGAGGTCGGCATCTCGGGCGACGCCGCGTCCGAGATCTGGCGGCCGGCGGGAGCGCCCTACCCGATGCCGCCGCTCGAACGGACGAAGCAGGCTGCGGCGATCGCCCGCGGCTTCGCCGCGCTGGGCAAGCGCGTCGCGCCGGCGCCGATGGCGATCAACTCGGTCGAATACAAGGGCCGGCCTGCCTGCATCTATGACGGCTGGTGCGATGCCGGCTGCCCGATCGGCGCGCTTGCCAATCCGCAGGTGACCTACCTGCCTCAGGCCAAGGCGGCGGGTGCAGTGATGATCGCCCATGCCCGGGTCCGCCGCGTGATCGCGAGCAAGGTCGGACGGATGGATGCGGTCGAGTATCAGGCCGCCGACGGCGCGGTCATCCGCCAGCCGGCGCGGCAGATCGTGCTGGCGGCCTCGGTGACCGGCAATCCCGCGATCCTGCTCAATTCCGCCTCCGACCTGCATCCCCTGGGCATCGGCAACGGCTCGGGGCTGGTCGGGCGCTACCTGATGACCCACAGCCTGCTGTCGATCATCGGGCTCTTTCCCGAGGAGACCGAGCCGCATCGCGGCGTCACCGGCGCGCATCTGATCTCGCACGACGATTACGCGAAGACCGGCACGCCGGGCGCCTTCGGCAGCCGGCAATGGCTGATCGGGCCATCGATCAAGCCCAACGATCTGGCTGGGCTGGCGAACGCCAATCCGGGCCTCTACGGCAAGGCGCTCGACACGTTCATGCAACGGGCCGTCCGCCACGCCGGCAACATGATCGGCATGGGCGAGGAGATACCGGACCGCGAGAACCGTATCGAACTCGGCGATACGACGCCCGAGTGGGGGATGAAGGCGACGCGCATGGTGCACGCCTTCTCGCCTGATGCGGTGGCGCTGTGGCAGCGCCACCGCGACGACGGGGTCGCGCTCTTCAAGGCCGCCGGTGCCACGGACGTTACCGCCAGCGGGATGAACTCCGCGCATCTGATGGGCGGCACGGTGATGGGCACCGATCCGGCCGCGTCCGTCACCGATTCCTTGGGGCGGGTCCACGGCATCGACAATCTGTGGGTGGCCGGCCCGGGGCTTTTCCCGACCTCCGGCGCGGTCAACCCGACCTTCACCGTGCACGCGCTGGCGCTTCGGACCGCCGAGCATCTCGTGTCGCTCTGAGGCGGGAGCGCGATGTCGAGCTTCGTCCTTGTCCACGGCGCATGGCACGGCAAATGGTGCTGGGAGAAGCTGGTGCCGCTTCTGGAGGCGGCAGGCCACGAGGTGCTGGCGCCCGACCTGCCGGGCATGGGCGACGACCGGACGCCGGCGACGCTGTCGCTGGCGGCCTGGGCGGATTTCGTCGCCCGCCGGATCGAGGACTGCGCCGAGCCCGTCATCCTGGTCGGGCACAGCCGCG
>DATGFU010000704.1:0-9427 GCA_035308865.1 Allostellaceae bacterium
CCCCAAGGGCGGAGAGGGAACGAGGGGGCGGACGGCGCTCGGTCCCGCCGATATCTGTCTACCCGTCCACCTCTCTGCCGCGGCCGCCTTCGCGCATCATCCGGGCGATGTCGGGGCGGGCGGCGGCGACTTCGCGATGACGCCGGCGCGCGGCATCGACCAGGTTGCCGCCGCGATCGAGCATGCGGTCGCCCATCTCGACGATCCTCAGATTCGGCCAGGCCTTCGGGCGCTGGCTGACGATCTCGGCGACGATGTCGTGCGGGTCGCGCGCCGGCTCGCGTTGCGCCATCAGCAGGATCGCCGCGGCGGTCGAGCGCGAGATGCCGGCATGGCAGTGGACCAGCAGATGGACCGGCTCGTCGGCGGGCAGGCCGCGCCCGAACTCCAGCAGCGAGGCGACGTGATCGGCCGCCGGCGCGTCCATGCCGGTCTCCGCGCCGTCCTCGATCACGTCGTGGAACCGCAGGCGCAGCAGGTCGTGCGGGTCCCAGTAGCCGAACTCGACCGGTTCCGGCCAGCCGGGATCGAGGATCGACAGCACGTGCGTGATGCCGGACTTGCGATGGAAGACGAGCTCGTCGAGCCCGCAGATGGTGACGGTCATTCTGGCCATGATGTCCCTAGTTTCCGGCATCGCAATCAAGCAGTTCGATCTCTCCTCAGTTCGTCATGCCCGGGCTTGTCCCGGGCATCCACGTCGAGCAGCAGCGCCACGGCCCGACGTGGATGGCCGGGACAAGCCCGGCCATGACGCGTTGGTGTGCTGAATCAGCCATTTGTGATCCGAGCTCTAGGCTGGAGAATCGAGGAAGAGGTCGGGGAGCAGCTTCTGCGATCCCGGGACGACCGAGTAGGGGTCGAGATCGGCGATTCCGGCGCGGCGCAGCACCTCGTCGTCGATGAAGAAATTGCCGGTCTCGGCGCGCGCGTCGAGGAGCAGGACCGCGTGCGCCGCATCGGCCACGATCTCGGGCTTGCGGCAGTTCTCGGGCCGGATGCCGGGAATCATCTGCAGCGCCGCCGTCTGGATGATGGTCCGCGGCCACAGCGCGTTGACCGCGATGCCGAACGGAGCGAACTCCGCGGCATGGCCCAGCACGCACAGGCTCATCCCGTATTTCGCCATGGTGTAGGCGAGGTGCGGGGCGAACCAGCGCGGCTTGAGATCGAGCGGCGGCGACAGGGTCAGCACATGCGGGTTGCGGCCGGCGGCGGCCGATGCCTTCAGATGCGGCAGCACCGCCTGGGTGCAGGCGAAGGTGCCGCGCGTGTTCACCCCCATCATCAGGTCGAACCGCTTCATCGGCGTCGAGGCGGTGTCGGTCAGGCTGATCGCGCTCGCATTGTTGATGAGGCCGTCGATGCCGCCGAACCGCGCGACCGTGGCCGCCACGGCGGCGGCGATCTGCGCCTCGTCGCGGATGTCGGTCTGGAGCGGCAGGCAGGCGCCGCCCGCCGCCTCGATCTCGGCCGCCGCCGAGTGGATCGTCCCCGGCAGCTTCGGGTGCGGCTCCGCGGTCTTGGCCAGCAGCGCCAGGTTGGCGCCGTCCGCGGCCAGCCGCTTGGCGATCGCCAGCCCGATGCCGCGCGACCCGCCGGAAATCACGAATGTCTTGCCGCTCAGCGATGCCATTTCCTATCTCCGGCGCGCAGCATAGCGACGGTCGCTGGGCCGGCAAGGCGGGAGATGGCAAGGCTGATTTCGGCGAGCGGGTGGAGGCCGTATGCCGTGTTCGGATGTGAGGCCAGAAGTCGCGTCACTCTGCTGCCAGCGCGTATTTATCCTGATCCCATACCCATCGCTTGAAGTGGCCAGTTCCTTTCATGTAATTGCCCGATGTGCCGGCAAAGGTCAGGACGTCCGCATGCTCGGTCTTGCCCAAGACGAATTGCGGAGGAACGCCAGAGGCATCATCCAATACTTTCCGCACGCCGGCCGGCGAAACATTGTAGATGATCACGCGGAATGGCTGTATGCAATCCGGTACCCAAGTCGTAATAATATCATGGGAGCCCGGAAGAAACTGAAAAGTACCGAAAGAGCAGCCACTTACCAATTCATGGTAACCCTTACCGCACATCGTATCGCAAGTTATATTTACCATGGCTTCGTGGCGTTCGGCCGGAGGGGAAGCGTCCGGCGGGTGACTGATCGGTTCAAAATCATCATTTATACTAACCTTTACGAGCTCGTTGCCTATGTTGATCTCCAAAATGCTGTACGGCGTTGCAACCTCTCGCGCTATACAGACGTCCGCCCCCGCAACCAGCAACGCCACGAACATAATCGTCGCCTTTGTGGCAGCGTCGCGCCCGAATCGCCGGCTCTGCTTCTGCTGCACCCGTTGGGGATTACACTCCACTTATCTCTCCAGCCTCCAGCGCGCGCCGGACGGCCTCCGGTTCGCGGGCGATCACGGTCAGGTAGGCGCGTGCCGGTCCCTCAGGCGTCCGCTCGCCGGTTTCCCATTTCGTCACTGTCCGCACGCTGAAGCCGAAGCGCGCTGCGAACTGAGCTCGGCCGAGACCGAGCCGGCGGCGGATCGCGACCACATCGACACGATCGGGCACCATCACGACGGTCTCCCGCGCGCTCGTTCCGGCCCCCTTCGCGTGCTCCACCGCCTCCCTCAAACCTTCGAGCAGCATCTCGCCGAGATCATTCATCACACATCCGCCTTTCACCCGCGTCCCGCGCGCAACGTTCTCTTCAACTCGGAAACGAAGCCCGCGGCTGCCTTCCGCTGCGCCTGTGAGAGATCGGCCTGTTGGCCCTTGCCGTAGACCAGAATCGCATAGATCGGCACATGATCGTCGCAATAGAAATAAACGGTCCGATACCCGCCGCTCTTGCCGCTGCCTCGCCGAGCCCAGCGCAGTTTCCGCAGGCCGCCCGTACCCTCGACCAGGTCGCCCCGCAACGGGTTCCGGGCCAGGAAATCGACGAGTTCCGACCGTTCCTCATCGCTCATTCCTGCCGCTGCGGCCGATCGTAGGAAAGTCGCCAGTTCGACGACCGTGATCGGGCGTGGACTCACGGCGAATCCTTACCCCATTGGGGTAGAGGCCGTCAAGGCGAACGCTTCACTGGAATCACGGTTCACATCATATCGGGTTCCGCACATTGCGTTCCCCATGCCCCCGCGTCAATCTGCCCTCCGCTTTCTCGCGAGGGCCGATGCTGCCGCACAGCCTGTTCGACATATTGGCTGCAATGGCGGCGGTGCTGGCCTATCGGGTGGTGCCCGTGGCGGCGGCGCCGGTGCCGTGGCGGAGCCACCGGGGATGGCTGGTGGCGGCCTCGATCGGAGCCTCGACGGGCGCCTATCTCTTCGGATCGCTCAATCTCTGGCTGAGCGGCGTTTCCGGGTTCGGCCGCAGCATCGAGGGCGCCATCGCCGGCGGCATCCTTGCGATCGAGCTCTACAAGCGGCGGGCCGGCATCGTCGGCTCGACCGGCATCCGGCTGGTGGCGCCGCTGGCCGCCGCGATCGTCGTCGGGCGGATCGGCTGCTTCCTCGCGGGGCTCGACGACATGACCTACGGCACGCCGACGGCCCTGCCCTGGGGCGTCGATTTCGGCGATGGCATCCGGCGTCATCCGGTGCAGCTTTACGAGGCGGCCGCCATGGCCGTCTTCCTCGCCGTCTTCGTCGCGTGGCTGCGCGAGGGCATGGCGGGTCGGATCGGCTTCTATCTCTTCGTGCTGGCCTATGCGGCGCAGCGCTTCGCCTGGGAGTTCCTCAAGCCCTACGCCGCCATCATCGGTCCCTTCAACCTCTTCCACCTGCTGTCGGCGGCGCTCGTCGCCTATGCCCTGATCTTCATCCGCCGGGAGGCGCAAAGCCCATGGACGATGTCGGCCTCGCCCCGGACGCCGTAGCGGCCCCGCGCAAGTCGCGGCCCTACATCTTCCTCGGGCAGACGACCTCGATGTGCGAGACCTGCCTCGCCCTCGTGCCGGCCAAGATCGTGCAGGAGGGCGATGCCGTCTTCTTCCAGAAGCGCTGCCCCGAGCACGGCGTGCAGAAGACGCTGGTCTCGACCGAGGCGGCGTACTGGAAGCTCGCGCGCGAGTATCTCAAGCCGGGCGACGTGCCGCTCAAGTTCCACACGCACACCGAGCGCGGCTGCCCCTACGATTGCGGCCTCTGCCCCGACCACGAGCAGCATTCCTGCCTGGCGCTGATCGAGGTCAACGAGATCTGCAACCTCACCTGCCCGACCTGCTTCGCCGGCTCCTCGCCGCTGCTCACCGGGCAGAAAAGCCTCGCCGAGATCGAATCCATGCTCGATCTGCTGGTCGAGAGCGAAGGCAAGCCCGACCTCGTGCAGATCTCGGGCGGCGAGCCGACGCTGCACCCGCAGATCCTCGACATCCTGCGGGCGGCGCGGGCGCGGCCGATCCGGCACGTCATGCTCAACACCAACGGCATCCGCCTGGCCAGAGAGCCCGAGTTCGCCGCGGCGCTTGCCGAGATGAAGCGCGGCTTCGAGGTCTACCTGCAGTTCGACGCGGTGTCGGAGGCGGCGCTGCAGACGATCCGCGGCGCCGACCTGCGGCGCATCCGCGAGCAGGCGCTGGCCAATCTCGACCGGCACGGCATTTCCACGACGCTCGTGGCCGTCGTGCGCAAGGGCGTCAACGACCATGAGATCGGCGACGTGCTGCGCGCCGCTGAGGCTTGGCCCTGCGTCCGCGGCGTGACCTTCCAGCCGGTCCAGGACACCGGCCGCAACGACGGGTTCGATCCGGCGGCCAACCGCATCGTCCTCACCGAGATCCGCCGCGCGGTCATCGAGCAATGGGGCGTGTTCGGCGAGGCCGACATCGTGCCGCTGCCGTGCAATCCGGAGGCGATCTCGATCGGCTACGGGCTGCGCGCCGGCGACAGCGTCGAGCCGGTGACGCATCTCTTCCCGCGCGAGGCGCTGGTCGCGGCGACGCCGAACTCGATCACGCTCGAGGCCCGGGCCGAGCTGCGCAAGCTGCTGATCCAGCTGCTGTCATTGTCCTGTGCCGGGCAGGACTCGGCCGATACGCTGCGCGAGGTCTTGTGCTGCCTGCCGATGGTCGAGGTGCCGGACCAGATCGGCTACGACCGGGTCTTCCGGGTGACGATCATCCAGTTCCTCGACCGCTTCAACTTCTGCCTCGCCGGGGTGAAGCGCTCCTGCATCCATTTCGTCACGGGCGACGGGCGGATCATCCCGTTCGATACCTACAACATGCTCTATCGTCCCGGGCTGGCATGAGGGGAGGGAAGCCATGAAGGCGCAGCACGTCATCGCCCTGATCTTCGGCCTCCTGCTCGCCTTTCCCGGTCTGTGCTTCACCGCGGTCGGCGGCGGCCTGATGACCGAGCGCAACGTCGACGACCAGACCTTCGGCTTCATGATGCTGCTGGTCGGCGTTGCCTTCTTCGCCGGGACGGGCGGCCTGCTCTATTTCGCCCTGCGCCGGAAGAAGCCGCCGGAGGCGCCGCCGCCGAGTCCCTGATCACGCCGACGGCCGGCACCCCCCTCCCCCTGACCCCCTCCCGCGAGGGGAGGGGGAACGAAGCGGCCTAATCTCCCCCTCCCCTTGCGGGAGGGGGTTGGGGGAGGGGTCGCACCGGCCACCGGCGCCTGTCCCGGCGCCCATGAGGCTTGTCCCGGGCATGACGATGGGGGTTCTACCCCCCGCCCCGGACGATCGCGGTCAGCGCCTCGGCGAAGATGGCGCGGTCCTCGGGACGGCCGACGGTCACGCGGATGCAGCGGTCGAGCGGGGCGGTGCCGGGCATGCGGATGAAGACGCCGTGCTCGGTCCGGAGCCGCCCGACAAGCGCGCGGGCGCGCTCGCCCGAGCCGACATCGATCGCGACGAAATTGGCGGCCGAGGGGAGGGCGCGCAGGCCCAGCGTTTCCGCCAGCGCCGCGTAGTCCCGGCGGCCTTCGTCCACAGCCGCCGTGACGCGCTCCACATGGCCCCGGTCGGCCAGCGCCGCCAGCGCAGCCGCCTGGGCCATCCTTCCGACGCCGAACTGGTTGCGGATCCGGTCGATCGGCCGGATCGTCTCGGGCGAGCCGAAGGCATAGCCGACCCGCATCCCGGCGAGCCCGTGGACCTTGGAGAAGGTGCGCAGCCGCACCACCCGCGGGTCGCCGGCATCGACCGGCGGCAGCGCGCCGTGCGGCGCCAGCTCGGCATAGGCCTCGTCGAGGACGAAGAGGCAATCCTCGGGCAGGCGGTCGATCATAAGCTGCTGCTCGGCGGCGGAGAGCCAGCTGCCCGTCGGATTGTCCGGGTTGGCGAGGTAGATCAGCCGCGCGCCCATCTCCCAGGCGGCCTCGACCAGCGCCTCGCCGTCGTTGCGGAAGTTGCGATAGGGTACGGTCTCGATCGCGATCCCATGCGCGTCGAGCTGATAGACCATGGTCGGGTAGCCGCCCCGCGACATCACCGCGATCTCGCGCGGCGCCAGATAGGCGCGCACGAAGAGGCCGAGCAGCTCGTCGATCCCCGACCCGACGACGACATGGTCGGGGTTGAGCCCGTGCTGCGCGCCGATCGCCGTCCGCAAATCCCAGATCTCCGGATCGCCGTAGAGCTGGATCTCGTGCGCCGCCTCGCCCATCGCCCGGATTACCACGGGCGAGGGGCCGAACAGGCTTTCATTGGCGCCGAGCCGCACGCGGAAGCGGAAATTCTCCTGCCGCTCGAACGCTTCCGGCCCGACGAACGGGACCGTGGCGGGCAGCGCCGCGACGATCGGTGCCAGCGCGGGGCAGCGCCTGCCGTCGGACAAGCGGGGCTCCGCGGTCAGCCGACCTTCTGTTTTTCTTCCTGGCGCTCGGGGGAGGCGGTCTGGGCGGGCGGCGGCGGTGCCGGATGCTGGATCTGCGGCGGCGGCGGATCCTCCTCCCGCAGGCCGGCGCGGAACGCCTTGATGCCCTTGGCGAACTCGCCCATCACGTTGGACAGCCGGCCGGCCCCGAACAGCAGCACGACGATGGCTGCGATGATGACCCAGTGGATGAGGCTGAAGGAACCCATGTAACGACCCTGTCAACGCGGCGGATCGGATCCCGGGGGACCCTCGTGGACGAGCATGTAGCATAGATAAGACGCAGCAGGCACCCGGTTGCATCCTGCGCTGCCGCGCACGCTTGACATTCCGGTAGGTGATGTCGGCTATGAGCGCCTCGAATCAAGGTCAGGAGTGCCAATTTGGACGCGACGGACGAGCCCCAGGCGGCTCCGCCGCAACCGCAGATCTCGTGGATTCGCCGCTGGCCGCTCGGCGGCATGGCGGCGTCGCTGGGTCTCGTGGCGGCCTTCGCCTATCTCGTCGCCGGCATTCCCGAACCGCCGCCACCACCACCCCCGCCGCCCGTCGAGGCGCGTCCGCCGGCACCGCCTCCGCCGCCCGAGCCGCCGGCCGCCCCGGCAACGCCGCCGCCCTTGCCGGCCCTGGCGCAGGTCGAGCTCGGCGCCCCGCCGGTGCATGTCATTCCCGATGACGGGCCGAGCCCAGGGGATCGGCATGTCTCCGAGGAGGTCGCCAACGGCCCGCACGAGCTGTCGGCGGAGCTGCCGCCCGAGCGGCCGCCGGCGAGGCGCGGTCCCCAGAAGCAGCTCTCCGGCGTCGCCAAGCCGACCGGCCCGATCTCGCTGACGGTGGGGGGCGTGCCGGTGCGGCTCTTCGGGGTCAAGGCGCCGGCCGCGAGCGACCGCTGCGGCATCGGGGCAGCGGCCGATTGCACCGCCGCGGCCGAGCGCGCGCTGACGGCGCGGGTGCCGCCGAACGGCTCCATCCTGTGCCAGGTGCCGCTGGCCCATCCGGGCACCGCGGTCGCTTCGGCGATCTGCCTCGATCCCGACAGTGCCGATCTCGGGGGCTACCTGGTCTCCGAAGGGCTGGCGCTGGCCGATACCGGCGAGAGCTACGACTATACCGGCGCCGAGACCATGGCCCGCACCGCCAAACGCGGCCTTTGGGCGAACCGCTGAGGCCTGGGACGAACATGGCGGAAGGCGCTCCGCTTTTCCGCCCTACGGTGCGGGTTCGTAGGGCGGAAAAGCGAAGCGCATGCCGCCTCTTTCCATGCCATCCGGCCCTACTTGAACGGCCCCTTGGTCCAATGGAAGTCGACCAGCGTGTCGCGGTCGAACATGCATTCCGCGGCGACGTCGCTCATGATCAGCGCGGAGGGCGGAGCATCCGTGCGGGTCGCCTCGATATCGACGCGCGTACGGGTCAGCGTATCCGCTTCCGAGGTCTGCTTGGTGATGTCGAACTGCGCCTCGGGCAGGGCGCGCCGCATGGTCTCGACGCAGACATCCGCCGGCGTCTTGACGCGGACCTCCGAGCCGAGCCCGCAGCCGCCCAGCGGTGCCATCGCCAGCACCGCGATCAGGAGGTGAAGCCGGCTCAAGAGTTGCGGAGCTGCCAGGAGATATCCTGGGCCATGTTCCACATGTAGCCCTTGTTGGCCTGCCCGGTGATGGCATAGCCGTGGCCGGCATGGCGCCAGTAGATCTGGTTGTCCTTCTTTCCGGCCTCGAAGGTCGGCTGCGCATCGGACTTGCTGGTCGGCCAGATCGCGACGGTGATCCGCCCCGGATCCTTGTCGGTATCGAAGTAGAACAGATAGGCCGACTTGCCGCCGTCGACGACGGTGTGGCGCGCGCCCTTGAAGGTGAGGCCCCAGGGCTTCATATCGGGTACGCGGATGGCGACCGGAAGCTGGTGCTCCGACCCCGCCGGAACATCGAAGACCGTGGATTCGCCCGCATCGGCGCTGGCGACGATGAAATCATGCGTCGCCGCGATGTCGTCGAGCACATTCGATCCGGACGGCCCGAGATAGCGCGAGGCGCCGAGGAAGACGATGCCGGTCACGGCAGCGGCTGCCGCCATGCCGATCCAGCCCTGCATCCTCAGCCGCCGGACGACGGACCGCCCGGCGGGAAAGCTCACCACCTCGGCCGAGGTAGCGCCGACGCTCGCCGCACGCAGCAGGTGCGGCGGCACCGGCTCGCGCAACACCTCGTCAAAGGCGTCACGCACCAGCACCGTCGCCTCGCTCAGCGCGCGCAGACGCTGACGCAGCTCCGGATCGCGCTCCAGAGATGCTTCGATCTCGGCGATGCCGGCCTCGTCCAGTTCGCCGTCCAGATAGGCCACGAGCCTCTCGTCGCTCGCGTCATTCATCCCGACCTCCTCGGAGACCGCGTCCCTGCTCGAGCAGCACGGTCAGCGCGGCTCTTGCCCGGGCGAGGCGGCTCATGATGGTTCCCACGGGAACCCCTGCGATCTCCGCCGCCTCCTTGTAACTGAACCCATCCACCGTGACGAGCATGAGCGCCGTCCGCTGGTCCGGAGGGAGACGCGATGCCGCACGCCTGACCTCTTCGAGGGCGAGCCTCGCTTCGGCC
>DATGFU010000705.1:0-3469 GCA_035308865.1 Allostellaceae bacterium
GCGGAAACCCCCTCCCCTTGCGGGAGGGGGAAGGGGGAGGGGTCGCACCAGCGTATCCGAGCTTATCTTAACGCCTATGGGGCTCGTCCCGGACATCCACGTCGTGCAACAGGCGAGCGGCCCGACGTGGATGGCCGGAACGAGTCCGGCCATGACGACAAAGAGGCGACAACCGTTGGAGTCACAACACTAGGCGAGTCGTCTCCACTTAGCCCGGCTGCGAGCGGGCCAGCTCGACGAAGGCGTCGAGCGCCGGCGAGCCGCCGGTACAGTGCCAAGTCAGGTCGAGATGCTCCACCACAGTCAGATCCAGCACCTTCTTGTAGACAAGATCGGGCCGGGCATGGCGGGCGACCACTGTCTCGTTGACGAAGGTCACGCCCATGCCGGCCGCAATGAGGCCGAGCTGCATATGCTCGCCGGCGGTCTCCTGAACGATGCGAGGCTCCAGCCCTCCCGTCCGGCAATTTTCCATGATCCTGTCGTGGATGGTCCGCCCGCTGTCGCGCGCGAACAGGACGAACGGCTCGCCTGCCAGATCGGCGAGCTTCAAATCCGCCGCGCCGGCCAGCCGATGGTCCGGCGGCAGGGCGAGCAGGAATCCGTGCGACCTGAGGCGAAGGTGGAGGAACTGGGGATCCTCCTCCGGCCGTGTGTAGAGGAAGCCGACATCGAGCAAACCATCGCGCAGCGCCGCCAACTGCTCCTCGGAGCCCAGCGTGACGAGCTTGAGCTCGATCTCCGAATGAGCCGCCCGGAACGCGCGGAAGAGGGCCGGCACGAACGGAAGCTGCGGCGCAATCCCGTTGAGGCCGACGCGCAGGACTCCGGACTGGCCGCGCGCCAGCCGCCGCAGATGGTCGGCGGTGGCGTCGACCTCGGCGAGGATACGCCGCGTGTGCTCGACGAAGATGTGGCCGGCCTGGGAGAGCCTGACGCTGCCCTTGATCCGCTCGAACAGCGCGACGTTGAGCTCCGCCTCGAGATCCTGGATGCGGCGCGAGAGTGCCGACGGCGCAAGGTTCAGTCGCTCCGCGGCGCGGTGAAACGTGCCCTCCTCGGCGGCCACCAGGAAATATCGGAGGTGATGGAGATCCACGCGCGCTGCCTATGCCGGGCCGGCAATGCCAAGGCGGCATGCGGCGATGCCAAGGAAGAATTGGCGGTGCCATCCTGCGCGGCGGGAGACTAAGAGCGTAATCCGAAGCAGCATGGGGAATGCGATGCCATCGCCGGGAATCGAAGGCAAGGTGGTCATCGTCACCGGCGCCGGACGCGGGATCGGGCGGGACGTGGCGCTGCTCTTCGCGAAGGAGGGCGCTAAGGTCGTCGTGAACGATCTTGGCACCTCGGTGACGGGCGAAGGCGCCGAGGCGACCCCGGCTGAGAGCGTCGTCGCGGAGATCCGCGAAGCAGGCGGCATGGCGGTGGCAAACGCCGATAGCGTCGCCGAATGGGACGGCGCCGAGCGGATGGTGGCGCAGGCCCTGTCATCCTTCGGCCGGCTCGACGCCGTGGTGAACAATGCGGGCATCATCCGCGAGACGCCCTTCCAGGAGACCGGGCTCGATGATTGGGACCTGACGCTGAAGGTGCATCTCTACGGCGCCTTCCACGTCGCGCGCGCCGCCTCATCGCTGTTCCGCGACCAGGGCTCAGGCGCATACATCCATATGACGTCGAGCACGGGGCTGATCGGCCGGCGCAACCTCGCCGCCTACGTCTCCGCCAAGCTGGGCGTGGTCGGTCTGTCGCGCGCCATCGCCCTCGACATGGGGAGGTTCGGCGTGCGGTCGAACTGCATTGCCCCGGCCGCTTCCACGAGGATGTCGCCGCCACGGGCAACCGCCGACAAGGATACCGTCTACAAGGCGCAGGTGCGCGGCGACCACGTGGCGCCCCTGGCGGTGTTCCTGGCGAGCGATGCGGCGCGCTCGATCACCGGCCAGATCTTCGGCGTGCGGCGCAACGAGCTCTACCTCTACAGCCAGCCGCGCCCGCTCCGGACGCTGCATCGCGCGGACGGCTGGACGCTCGCGGCGCTGCAGGAGCAGCTCATCCCGGCCTGGGAGAAGAGCTTCACGCCGCTGGAGGAGACCCAGGACGTCTTCGCCTGGACGGCGATCTGATCCGAGCAACGGCGGATTGCGCTCCGCTTTTCCGCCCTACAGCGCCGGTGCGTAGGGCGGATAAGCGAAGCGCAATCCGCCTTCTCAGACGTGCAGATAGCCCTTCGGGCGGTCCATAGAATCGTCGCGCAGCCAGCGGACCATGCGGCGCATCGGCTCCATTGCGTCCCACGGGCCGATCTGGTTGCCGGCGGTGGCGCAGCCCAGCGGCACGATGCGCTGGCTGCCGCGCAGCGCGCAGGCGTCGCGGATCTCGGCCTTGAGGGAATCCGGATAGACGCCGATCGTCTGCATGTGGACCGTCACGTGGCGGACCGCGTCGTCGAGACTGTCGACCGGCACCACGTTGGCGACGCGGCAGTCGAGGCGCTCGGCGAAATCGACCTCCTCGTCCTCCTGCGAGACGATGATGGCGCCTTCCGACGCCTTGCCGCCGTAGACGCGGTAGGCGTCGCTGTAGCGGATGCCGTTGATCTCGCCGCGCAGCACCGGGTCGAAGGCAGGATGGGCCGAGCTCAGATGCGGCGGCAGGTTCTGCAGCGCCTCGAAGACCAGCTCGCCGAAGCGGTTGGCGCGCTCGATCCCGTCCTCGTCGGTGCCGGAGACGAGATAGATGGTGCGGCAGCTGGCGCAGCCGCCCTGGTTGTGGTGGCCGATGTCGAAGGCGGCCTTCGCCGCCGCGTCGCGCAGATTGGCCTCGGAGGCGAAGGCCTCGGCGCCGACGATGGAGCCGCTGATCTTCGGGTCGAGGGCCACGAGATCGATGCCCGGCGCGAGGTACTGGCGGATGCTGCGCATCGAATCGAAGCCGCCCCAGGCGACGATCTTCTCGATGTTCTTGGCATCGTAGAGCACGCGCTCGACCTCGGCGTCGCCGCCCTTCCAGTAGCCGACGCTGACATGGCGGGTCAGCGGATGGTCGGGTGCCATCTCGATCATCGTCCGGACCATGGCGGTCGCGAAGAACGGATCGTTGGACGGGATCTTGATGATCGCATCGCCGCGGGTAACCGCGTTCGCGATCACCGTGGTGATGGCGACCAGCGAGGTGTTGCCCGGAATCACGTGGACCGTGCGGGCGCCGAAGGCGCGCACCGCCACCTGGCGGTCGGAATAGGTTTCGTCGACCCAGCCTTCGAGATAGGCGCGGCCGATATTGCGGTCGATGTATTCCTCGATGTGCTCGCGGGTCAGCAGCCGCGGGAAGATCTCGAACATCACCCGCGTCATCTCGGGCGTCTGGTGGCTCGACTGGATGACCATCTGGTAGGCCTGCTCGACATGCGGGTTCCGGTTCACGTCGAGGCGGGGGCCGAGCTCGATCAGGTAGTCGATGATGT
>DATGFU010000706.1:0-9628 GCA_035308865.1 Allostellaceae bacterium
TCGAGCGGTTCGATTCGCGCGGTATCGGCCAGCCACCGGAACACCGGCGGCAGCGTCCAGGAAGCGGCGTCCAGCCGGGCCGCGAGTCCGTCGGGCAGCACCCGCGGGATGTTCTCGACGAGCCCGCCGCCGGTGATATGAGCGAGCGCGCGAAGGCCACCCGCGCGCAGGGCGGCGAGGCAGGAGCGGACATAGAGCCGGGTCGGCGTCAGCAGCGCCTCGCCGAGGCTCGATTCGCGCGCGAAGGGCGCGCGGTCTCCATAGGCGAGGCCGGCGTCGCGCACTACTTTGCGGACCAGCGAGAACCCGTTGGAGTGAAGCCCGCTCGAGGCGAGGCCCAGCACGACGTCGCCTTCCGCGACGTCCGCGCCGGTGAGCGCCTGGCCGCGCTCGACCGCGCCTACGGCAAAGCCGGCCAGGTCGTAGTCGCCCCCGGCGTACATGCCGGGCATCTCGGCCGTCTCGCCGCCGATCAGGGCGCAGCCGACCTCGCGGCAGGCGGCGGCGATGCCTGCGATGATCCGCCGCCCGGCCTCGACCTCGAGGCGTCCGGTGGCGTAGTAATCCAGGAAGAACAGGGGCTCCGCACCTTGCACCACCAGATCGTTCACGCACATCGCCACCAGATCGATGCCGACCGTGTCGTGGATCCCCGAGTCGATCGCGACCTTGAGCTTCGTGCCGACCCCGTCGGTCGTGGCAACCAGCAGCGGATCGCTGAATCCCGCAGCCTTCAGGTCGAAGAGCGCGCCGAATCCGCCCAGCCCGGCGTCGCTGCCGGGCCGCCGCGTGGCCTTTGCCAGCGGCTTGATCGCCTCGACCAGGGCGGCGCCGGCATCGATATCGACGCCGGCGTCACGGTAGCTTTGACGAGAGATGATATCCTCCGCTCTATAGCGGTCCCAAAATCCGCGCGGCACATTAAGCGAAGAAGAGACGGCTTGTCATGACGGCGTTCTTGGATCGGGTCGGCCGCATCGGCTTGGCCCTGGTGATGGCGGCGATGCTCGGCCTGTCGGCCCGGCCGGCCTTGGCGCAATCGAAGTTCCCGCAGGCCTTCGTGGTGGCCGACGTGCCGGGAGATGCGACGGCGCAGGACGCGGTCGCGGCGCGGGAGGCGGCGCGCGCGCAGGGCCTCCAGGCGGCATTCCAGCAATTGCTGCAGCGCCTGACCCAGCCCTCCGACTGGCCTCGCCTGCCGCATCTCGACGCCACGCAGATCACCGATCTGCTGGTCGACTTCCAGGTCGCCAACGAGCACAGCTCGGCTGTCCGCTACTTCGCGAACTTCACCTTCCGATTCAATCCCCGGGCGGTGCGCGACCTCCTGAACCGGGCCGGCATTCCGTTCACGGAGTTGGCCAGCAAGCCCGTGGTGATCGTGCCGGTTCTGACGGCGGGCGGCGAAACGCGACTGTGGGACGACCCGAACCCGTGGCGGGATGCCTGGAACTCGGTCCCGGGACGGTCGGGCGTGGTCCCCTGGGTCGTTCCGGTCGGCGATCTCGCCGACGTCTCGGCGCTCGACCAGCCCGATGCCAGCGCGCCGAAGCCCGAGCAAATTCAAGCCCTGTCGCAACACTACGATGGCGGTGACGTAGTGACCGCGGTCGCCACCGAGTCGCCGGGCGGCCAGGGCGTCAAGCTCGACATCGCGGTGACGCGCTACGGCGCGGATGGGCCGGGCGCCACGGTGACCGCCTCGGTCGACGGGCCTAAGGCCGACGCCTCGCTCTTCCTGGCCGGCGTTCAGGCCGCCTCGCAGCTCCTCGAGTCGCAGTGGAAGGAAAAGACGGCCCCCGCCGTGGTTTCCACCGACGAGCGGACGATCGAGGTCACCGTGCCGATCGGCTCGCCTGCCGACTGGTCGCGAATCCGGTCGAAGCTGAGCGCTGTGCCCGTCGTGCATCACATGGATGTCGAACTGATCGCTCGCGGCGAGGTCAGGCTGCTGCTCCGGGTGGCGGCAGATCCGACAACGCTGCGTGTCGCGCTGGCGCAGCAGGATCTGGCCATGGCCGACGGCTCGCCCTTCGCCACGTTGACCTCCAGCCCCCAGGCACCGCCGGCGATCCCATCCCCGGAGCCGCCGCCCACTTGACGCTGCCCAACCTGATCACGCTGTTCCGGCTGCTGCTGGTTCCGCTGACGATCTGGCTGATGCTGACCGGCGAGTTCGCAGCGGCGTTCTGGGTGTTCTGCGCGGCCGGGATCTCGGACGGGATCGACGGGTTCATCGCGCGGCATTTCAATCTCCGCACGCAGCTCGGTGCCTTCCTCGACCCGGTCGCCGACAAGGCGCTGCTCGTGAGCGTGTTCGTGATCCTGGGGCTGGTTGCGGCGCTGCCGGCCTGGCTCGTCGTCCTGGTGGTCGCCCGCGACGTCATGATTCTCGGCGGATTCGTTCTGCTTCATCTCCTCGGCGAGGCGCCCGAGGTGCGGCCGCTCATCGTTTCCAAGCTCAACACCGCGGCGCAGATCGCGCTCGCCGCCTGCATGCTGGTGCGGCTCGGCTTCGCGGTTGCGCTCGGACCCGTGCAGCCCGCGCTGATCTACGGCGTCGCGCTCACCACCGCGGTTTCCGGCGCGGCCTATCTCGTGCAATGGTCCCGGCTGGTCGGGGGCAAGGGTACGACACGATGACAAGCGCCTGGGTCCGTGCGCTCTTCTGGGCCGGCTTCGCCGCGGCGTTCGCGGTGTTGTTGAGCTTGCTGAGTTCGATCCTGCTGCCCTTCGTGCTGGGGGCGGTGATCGCCTTCCTGTTCAACCCGCTCGTCGACCGCTTGGAGCGGGCGAAGCTGCCGCGGACCCTCGGCACGCTTGTCGCGCTGGCGGGGTTCCTGTTCTGCATCGTCCTCTTCTTCCTGCTGCTGGTGCCGCTGCTCGAAGTGCAACTGGCGCAGCTCGTGAAGCGTTTCCCCGCCTATCTTGCCGGGGTCAGGGCCCAGCTCGACGACGGGTTCCAGCTGCTCCAGGACCGTCTGGCCCCGGACGATCTGGATCGCCTGCGCAGCGCGGCCGAGGCGAAGCTTGCCGAGCTCGTCGGCGGCCTCGGCAGCGTGGCGACCAGCGTTCTGACCGGCGGCGTGGCGGTTGCCAACATGCTGTCGCTGATCTTCGTGACGCCGATCGTCGCCTTCTTCCTGCTGCGCGACTGGCACGCCATCCTGAAGTCGATCGACGCCTGGCTGCCGCGCCGTCACATCGACGTCATCCGGGCGCAGGTCCGGGAGATCAACGAGACCTTGTCGGGCTTCGCGCGAGGACAGGCGTCGGTGTGCCTGCTGATGGGCTCGTTCTATGCGGTGGGCCTGACGCTGATCGGGGTCGAGTCCGGAGCCGTCGTCGGCTTCTGTATCGGCGTGCTGATCTTCATTCCGTTCGTCGGCGGCCTGTCGGGCGCCGTCATGGCGACGCTGCTCGCCGCCGCGCAATATGGTCTCTGGGAGAAGCCGCTCTGGGTCGTCGTGCTCTTCGTCGTCGGGCAGAGCCTCGAAGCCAACGTGGTCACGCCGAAGCTGATCGGCGACCGCGTGCATTTGCACTCGCTGTGGGTGATCTTCTCGCTCTTCGCCTTCGGCGCGCTCTTCGGCTTCCTGGGCGTGCTGATCGCGGTGCCGATGGCGGCGGTGCTGGGCGTGCTGGTCCGCTTCGCGCTGCACCAGTATCTCGCCAGCCCGCTTTACGCCCCGATCGAGCCGGATCCGGAACCGTGACCGAGCCGGCGCAGCTCATCCTCGACCTGCCCAGGCTCGAGGCGCTCGGCCGCGCCGACTTCATCGTCGGCGCGCCCAACGCCGAGGCGGTGGCCTGGATCGACCGCTGGCCCGACTGGCCGCGTCCGGCGCTGGCGCTGGCCGGGCCGGCCGGTTCGGGCAAGTCCCATCTCGGCTGCGTTTGGCGCAAGCGCAGCGATGCCGGAATGATCGATGGGGCCGGCCTCACCGAAGCCGGGATCGAGATGCTCGCGACCGCACATCGCGCGCTGGTGATCGAGGCGGCCGACGCCGCACCGGAGCGTCCCCTCCTGCATCTCCACAACATCGCCGCCGAGCGAGGCCTGCCGCTGCTGCTGATCGCCCGCGAGCCGCCGGCCCGCTGGGGCACGGCGCTGCCCGATCTCGCCTCACGTCTGGCTGCCCTGCCGGTCGCACGCATCCTGCCGCCGGATGACGGCCTGATCGCTGCCGTCCTGAAGAAGCTGTTCGAGGAACGCCAGGTGACGCCGCAGCCAGAGGCGCTCGGCTATCTCGTGTCCCACATGGAGCGGTCCTTCGCGGCGGCTAACCGGCTGGCGGCGGCGATCGACGCGCTGTCGATCGCCCGGCAGCGGCCGATCACAGTGCCTTTGGTCCGCGACGTGCTGGCGCTCGACGAAGCGGCCGAACCGCTTCAGGGATAGGCGAATTCCGACAGCACGCGCCGCGCGTCGCCGAGCCCGGCCCAGCTGACGGCATCGATTTCGAATGTGGCGCGACCTGCGGTTGGGAAGCGGTTCCGCAGCTCGGGGAAGGCATCGGCGCCGAGCACGCCCGCCAGCAGCGCCAGGGCCAGCTCGTGCAGGCCGGGATTGTGTCCGATCAGCCAGACCGAGGGGACGGACTCCGGCAGGGCCTCGACCTGCCGCAACAGCGTCGCCGGACCTGCAAGATAGAGCAGCGACTCGAATCGTACCTCGGGCCGCGTGCCCCAGGCCTCCGTCAGGTCGGCCAGAGTCTGGCGCGTTCGCAGCGAGGTCGAGCAGAGGATCAAGGCCGGCGGCGAGGTCGTCTTGCCCACCGCTGCCGCAGCAGCGTGGCCGCGCGGGCTCAGCGGCCGCTCGTGATCCTCCAAGCCGCCGGGCGGCACGGCCTTGGCATGGCGCAGGAGGGTGAGCGTCTTCATCCGGGGCATCGACTCGTCGGATATCCTGTGTGCCTTCACCAGCCTCGTCGAGCAAGTGCCGTGAGGAGGTTCGGCAAGCGCGTCTGGTTGACATCGTGCGCGCCGTATCTATACTTATCTCTATAAGTATGGAGTAAACAAATGGCCGTTCTCAAGCTGACCGCGATGGGCACATCGACCGGCGCCGTCATCCCCAAGGAGATGCTGACGCGACTCAAGGTCGGCAAGGGCGACACGTTGTTCGCGATCGAGACGCCGAGCGGCTATCTCCTGACGCCGTACGATCCGGCCGTCGAGGAGCAGCTGGCGGCTGGGCGCGAGTTCATGGCGGACTATCGGGAGACCTTCCGGGCGCTGGCGAAATGAGCGAGCCGCGCTGGATCGACAAGACTGCCCTTCTCCTGCTGCACGCCGAGAGTCTTGCCGAGCATGGCGGCCTTGAAGGCCTCCGGGACGAGGGACTCCTGGAGTCCGCGCTGGCGCGGCCGCAACATCTGCATGTCTACGAGGAGGTCGCGGATCCGGCGCGGCTTGCGGCCGCCTATGGATTCGGCCTGGCTCGCAACCATCCCTTCGCAGACGGCAACAAACGCGCCGCCTTTCTGGCGATCGGCCTCTTTCTGGCCTTGAACGGCTGGCGCCTCGTTGCCGACCAGGTGGACTCGACCCGGACCATTCTCGGGATGGCGGCAGGCGAGATCACCGAAACCGAGTTCGCCGACTGGATCCGGAAGCACCTGACGGCGCGGCCCTGAGCGCCGGCGCTACTGCAGCCGCCGCCGGAAGAACCAGGTCGCCACGGTCAGCGTCACCGCTGCGATCACCACCATCGGCACCAGGTTCCGGGCCACCTCGTCGGGCGGCATGTCCTTGAGCAGCACGCCCTTCACGATCACCAGGAAATGCCGGAGCGGATTGGCCATCGTCACCGTCTGCAGCCAGTCCGGCATGTTGGAAATGGGCGTGGCGAAGCCGGAAAGCGTCACGGCCGGCGCCTGGAACGTGAAGGCACCGAGCACAGCCTGCTGCTGGGTCATCGCCAGCGACGAGATGAAGAGCCCGACTCCGATGATCGCCAGCAGGTAGACGATCATCCCGACATAGAGCAGCGCCACCGAGCCGCGGAACGGCACGCCGAAGATGAAGGCGCCGGCCAGCACGATCACCGTCCCCTCGATCAGGCCGATGATCAGCGCCGGCACGGTCTTCCCGATCAGGATCTCGATCGGCCGCAGGGGCGAGACGAGGAGCTGCTCGAACGTGCCGAACTCGCGCTCGCGGGCGATCGAGAGCCCGGTCACCAGGAGCCCGATCAGCGCCGTCAGGATGGCGATCAGGCTGGGCACGGTGTTCCAACGCGCTTCCAGGTTCGGGTTGAACCAGGCGCGCGTGACGAGCTGCGCGCGGCTCGCGCCGGGCGGCGCCCGGACGCCGCGCTCGGCGGCGAATTGCTGGACGATCGAGGTCGCATAGCCCTCGACGATCTGGGCGGTGTTGGAGCGTCTCCCGTCGAGGATGAACCCGAGATCCGGTGCCTGGCCCGCGGCGAGCCTCCGCGAGAAGTCGGGGCCGATCTCCATCACCATCACCGCGCGCTGCGCGTCGATCGCCGGCGCGATCTCGGATTCGTCGCGGAGGGCCACGATTTCGGTGAAGGTCGGCGTCATCCGGAACCGCGAGATCAGCTCGCGCGAATCCTGGCTCCAGTCGCGGTTGAGCACGGCAATATGGACGTTGCGTACTTCCTGCGTCACGGCGTTCGCGAAGATGAAGAGCTGCAACAGCGGCGGGGCGATCAGCACGACCCGGCTCCGGCGGTCGCGCCATACCGCCAGCAGCTCCTTCACGATCAGGTGCAGGATTCGCTGGAGCATCGCCTAGTCCAGCCGGGTCCGGGTGTTGCGTACGACGACCGCGAAGTAGGCGGCGCCGATCGCTGCCATGGCCAGCGTGCCGGGCAGGATGATCCGGGCGGTGTTTCCGGTGAGGAAGAGCGTCTGCAGGATCTGAACGAAATAGCGGGCCGGCAGGATCCGGGTCAGCCACTGGATCGGCCAGGGCATCGATTCAATCTCGAACAGCAATCCGGACAACAGCAGCGCCGGCAGGAAGGTGCCGACGATCGCCGCCTGGCTCGCGACGAACTGGCTGCGCGCCAGCGTCGAGATCATCAGGCCGAGCCCCAGCATCGCGATCAGGAACACCGAGGACGTGCCGATGAGGATCAGCACCGAGCCGCGGAACGGCACGCCGAACAGGAACACGGCGCAGGCCACCGAGACGGCCATGCCGGCCATGCCGAGCGCGAAATAGGGGATGAGCTTGCCCAGGATCAGCTCGCCGATGGCGGCCGGTGTCGAGAGCATCGCCTCCATCGTGCCGCGTTCCCATTCGCGGGCGACGACCAGCGCCGTCAGCATCGTGCCGATCAGCGCCATCACGATCGCGACCAGTCCCGGCAGCAGGAAATGGCGGCTGTCGATCTCCTGGTTGAACCAGACGCGGGATTGCGGGCTGTTCGCCTGGCGCAGACCGCCGGCGGCGAGCGTCTCTTGCGCCTGCCAGTTGGCGATCGCCGCGTCGAGGTAGTTCTGGACCAGGGCCGCCGTGTTGGGGTCGCTGCCGTCGACGATGGCCTGGATCGGCGCCGCCTCGCCGCGGGCGAGCCGGGCGGCGAAATCGGCCGAGACGACCACCATGCCGGCGATCCTGCCGGCCACGAGATCGGGCTCGCAGAGCCGGCGATCGGGCACGCGCCGCACGTCGAAATAGGGCGAGTCGGCAAGCCCGGCGGCGAGGCTGGCGACCACCGGCACCGGCTGCTCGGTGACCACGCAGATGGCGGTCCGGCGAAGGTCGAACGACACGCCGTAGCCGAACATGAAGAGGAAGAGCAGCGGCAGCCCTACGGCGATCAGAAGCGCGCTCGGGTCGCGCAGCACCTGCTTCCCCTCCTTGCGGACGAGGCCGGCGATGCGGCGCAGGCGGCGTAAGCGCGCGGAGGCACCCCCACCCTGCCCTCCCCCGCGCTGCGGGAGAGGGTTCTCCGTTGCTCCCTCTCCCGCTTGCGGGGGAGGGCCAGGGTGGGGGTCTCTCAAGCGGCCGCCTCCCGGTCATGCGCCTCGACCAGCGCGATGAAGGCCTCTTCAAGCGTCGGATCGGGATGGGCGGTGTCGCGGCATGAGAGCTTGATCGCGTCCGGCGATCCCTCGGCGATCACGCGGCCGCGATAGACCAGAGCGATGCGGTCGCAGGACTCGGCCTCGTCGAGAAAATGCGTCGTCACCATCACTGTGACGCCGCGTTCGACCATGGCGTTGATGTGGGTCCAGAACTGGCGGCGCGTCAGCGGATCGACGCCGGAAGTGGGCTCGTCGAGGAACAGCACCGCCGGCTCGTGCATGACGGCGCAGGCGAGTGCCAAGCGCTGCTTGAATCCCAGCGGCAGCACGCCGGCATTGCGCTCGAGCAGCGGCTCGAGACGGAAGGTTCCGACCATCCGCTCGATCGCTTGCGCGCGGCGCTGCCCGCCGAGCCCGTAGACGCCGGCGAAGAAGACGAGGTTCTGCCGTACGCTGAGATCGCCGTAGAGCGAGAATTTCTGCGCCATGTAGCCGATCCGGGCGCGGGCGGCTGAGGCGGCGCGGTAGAGGTCGAGCCCGGCCACACGCGCGGTCCCCTCGCTCGGCCGCAGCAGGCCGCACATCATCTTGAAGGTGGTGGACTTGCCGGCGCCGTTGGGGCCGAGCAGCCCGAAGATTTCGCCGGGCCGGATCGTGAAGCTGATGTCGTGAGCGGCGGTGAAGCTGCCGAACCGCTTGGTCAGGCCGACCGCCTCCACGGCGGCAGCCGCAGCGGCGGGCTGCCGGTCCGCCGCGGCGAAAGGTGACGGCGTCTTGTCGGCGCCGCCCAGGCGGTCGATTAACCCGTCCTCGAAGCGGGGCGCGACCGGACGCGCGTCGACGGCGAGGCCGGCCGGAAGGGCAGCCGCACGTGTGACCAGCCGCACCGACCCGCCCTGGACCACGCCGTCGACCACCTCCGGCCGGGCGAGCGCCTTCGCCAGCAGGCGCCGCCGCTCGCCTTCCGGCGCCGCCACCAGGAAGGTGCGGCCGCGCACGATTTCCATCATGTCCGCCGGCGGTCCGTGATGAAGCAGCTTGCCCTCGTTGAGCAGCAGGACCTCGGCGCAGCGCTCGGCCTCGTCGAGATAGGACGTGCTCCACACGACCGCGATCCCGTCCGCGGCGAGCGCCTCGACCATGCGCCAGAGCTCGCGCCGCGACACCGGATCGACGCCGACGCTCGGCTCGTCGAGCAGCAGGAGAAGCGGCTGCTTGATCAATGCGCAGGCGAGGCCGAGCTTCTGCTTCATGCCGCCGGAAAGCTTGCCCGCGAGCCGGTCCTGAAACGGCGCCAGCGCGGTGAAGTCGAGGAGGCGGCCGAACGCATCGCGCCGCTCGTCGCCGACCACGCCGCGGAGGTCCGCATAGAGCGTAAGGTTCTCGGCGACGGTCAGCTCTTCATAGAGCCCGAAGCGCTGCGGCATGTAGGCAGCAGCCTCGTGGAGCTCGCGCGACCGCGAAGCGGGGTCGAGGCCGCAGGCCTCGATGCTCCCGGCGTCGGCGAGGAGCAGCCCGTCGATCAGGCGTAGCAGCGTCGTCTTCCCGGCGCCGTCCGGGCCGACCAGCCCGGTGATCCGGCCGCCCGATATCTCGGCGTCGATCCTGTCGAGCGCGATGGT
>DATGFU010000707.1:0-8245 GCA_035308865.1 Allostellaceae bacterium
CCGTGGTGCTGACGTTTCTGGCCGGCACCGACATCGATCCGGCCGTGGTCAAGAAGCATTTCGGCGCCAGCGTCACCATCGGCCTGATGGGCTTCTTCGCGCCCTATATCGGCTGCCTGTTGCTCGCCCATTACGGCCTTGGCTGGCCGTGGCCGCAGGCGCAGATCGCCGGCATCTCGCTCTCCACCACCTCGGTTGCGGTCGTCTACGCGGTGATGATCGAGACCGGCTACAATCGCACCGAACTGGGCAAGATCATCCTCGCGGCCTGCTTCATCAACGATCTTGGAACGGTGCTGGCGCTCGGCGTCGTGTTCGCGAACGCTGATTGGCGGCTCGCCGCCTTCGCCGGTGTGACGATCGCGGCGGTCGCAGTCCTGCCGTTCTTCGCGCCATGGCTCTTCGCCAGATTGGGCGAACGGGTGAGCGAGCCGCAGACCAAGTTCGTGACGCTGGTGCTGCTGCTGCTCGGCGGGTTCGCCAGCGTCGCCGGCAGCGAGGCGGTGCTGCCGGCCTATCTCGTCGGCATGGCGCTGGCGCCGGTTTTCATCCGCAATCCCGAGTTGCCGCGGCGCATGCGGATCATCGCCTTTTCGGTATTGACGCCGTTCTACTTCCTCAAGGCGGGATCGCTGGTCGAGTTCAAGGCGGTGGCCGCCGGCGCCACGCTGATCGCCATCCTTCTGGCGATCAAGATGGCGACCAAGTTCGTCGGCATCCTGCCGCTGACGATGGTCTTCAGCTTCGAGCGGCGCGAGGGCATGTACACCACGCTGCTGATGTCGACCGGCCTCACCTTCGGCACGATCTCGGCCCTGTTCGGCCTCAGCCGCGGGATCATCGACCGCGAGCAATACACCGTGCTTGTGACCGGCGTGATCGGCAGCGCGGTGGTGCCGACGCTGATCGCCCAGCGCTGGTTCCAGCCGCGCTGGAAGCCGCCGCCGGAGGAGGTTCAACCCGGCGAGGTCGCCACCGAGGCGTCGTCGGTCCCGTAGCGGTCGGCGGCGGCTGGCGCGCCTGCGGCTTGTTGTCCGCCTTCGCCGGATCTGTCATCACTGACGGCGCACCGCACCATCGGTCAGATCAAGCACGCATCTTCGGTTCCTCGCAGATCGGGCCGGATTCGCGTACGCGCTCCAACGGGAGGATGTCTGATCATGGCTAAAGCAAGCCTCGAAGCCCGCCTGAAGGCGGGTCCCTGGACGCCGCTGTGGAAGGCGGTGGTGGCCAAGAACAAGGACATCGGCGACCTCAAGGGTGATGTCGACAAGCTGCTCGTCGACTACGACAAGACCCTCAAGGACGGGTCGGACGCCGGCGGCATGATCATCGCCGCGTGGGGCGACATGGCCAAGGCGATATCCGAAGCCGTGAAAACGGAAGCCAAGGACTACGATGCCCGCGATAAGCTCTTGGAGAAGCTCCGCAAGGACTCTAACGAGATGGCAGCGAAGCTCGCGGCGCAGGCCAACAAGGCTCGTGCCACCGACGCGACAGAGGCAATAAACGACGTGTCAAAATTTGTCGACGAGGAGGATAATTACGTTCAGCAGGCCAACGATATCTACAAGGCAATGATCGACATACGGCAGGCATATGCGGATGCGATCCACAAGGCCTATGGCGAGGCGCAGAAAATACTGGAGAAGTCGCAGTCCGACCAGAAGTCCGCCGAGGCGCAGTGCGACAAGCTGGACGATTCGGTGCGCAAGACGATCACCGACATGCAGAAGCAGGCGATCAAGGCCAAGAAGGACAAGCTGGTCACCGCGATGGAAGGCTTCATCAAGCAGATCTGATCGCGACCGCTTGATCCGGCCGCCGCCACCGCCTATTGAAAGATCGTTCAATAAAGCGGGGGCGGCCATGCAGCGGTGGGCGGCGATCGGCGTTTTCGCGGCCGGCATTCTCGCGTCCGGCCCCACAATGGCGGCGGAGGCGCGGATCAAGGTCGGGTCGCTGACGCTGGCGCCCTGCGAGGCCGCCGGGACCTATTGCGGGCACATGGCGCGGCCGCTCGACCCGACCGGCGGGCTCAAGGACACGATCGACATCTTCTTCGAATACTTCCCGGCGCGCGACCGCTCGCAGGAGAAGCTGGGCACGCTGGTCGCTGCGGAAGGCGGGCCGGGCTTTCCCACCACCGGCTCTGCCGAGACCTATCTCAAGCTCTATGCGCCGCTGCGCGACAGGCGCGACGTCGTGATGATGGACTACCGCGGCACCGGGCACTCGGGCGCGATCGACTGCCATCCGCTCCAGACGGCGCCGAAATTCACGGTCGAGAATGTCGCCAGGTGCGGCGCGCAGCTCGGGCCCAGGGCTCCGCTTTACAGCGCCGCCTACGACGCCGACGATCTCGCCGCGATCCTCGACGCGCTGGGCGCCGGCAAGGTCGATCTCTACGGCGATTCCTACGGCACCTGGTTCGCGCAGGCCTTCGCCATCCGCCACGGCGACCGGCTGCGCTCGATCATCCTCGACGGCGCCTATCCGGTGGCGCAGGTCGGCGGCGAAAGCCCGTGGTGGCCGTTCTATGCGCCGGCGATGCGGCGGAAGTTCGACCTCGTCTGCGCCCGCGATTCCGCCTGCGCGGCGGCGCCGGGCAGCTCGATCGACCATATCAAGCCGGCGCTCGAGCTGCTGCGCGCGCATCCCTTCGACGCCGTCGCCAAGGACGCCGACGGCACCGAGCGCCGCTTCCGCGCCGATGCCGGGGCGCTGGCGCTGCTCATGTTCGGGCAGAGCCCCGCCGCGGCCGCCGCCCGCGAGACCGATCCCGCTGCCCGCGCGCTCGTCGCCGGCGATGCCAAGCCGCTGCTCCGCCTGATCGCGGAATCGCTGGCCACCACCGATTCCCGCGACCCGACCGCCAACCCGGCACTCTACAGTGCCGGCATGTTCATGGCGGTGACCTGCCGCGATGCCTTTCAGATCTTCGACATGAGCCTGCCGCTCGACCGGCGCGAGAAGCAGCGCGACAAGGTCATGGCCGAGACGGCGGCGGACAAGCCCGATCTCTACGGGCCGTTCACGCTTGCCGAGTACCGCATGCTGCCGCTCGACTACGAGTATCTCGACGAATGCGTGCACTGGCCGGTGCCGCCGGAGCGGTTCAGGCCGCACGACCTCTTCCCGGCAGGTGCCGCCTATCCCGACATTCCGGCGCTGATCATCTCGGGCGAGCTCGACGACATCACCACTTCCGACGAGGGGCGGGCGGCCGCCTCGCTGTTCCGGCAGGGGCGGCATGTGATCGTGGCCAACAGCTTCCACGTCAACGCGCTGTCGCCGGAGCGAGATCTCTGCGTCGCGGACATCGCACGCCGCTTCATCGCGACGCTCGAGGTCAGCGACACATCCTGCGCCGCCGCGATCCCGCCGCTGACGATGGTGCCGGGCTTCCCGCTCCGCGCCGCCGACACGCCGCCAGCCACGGCCGCCGCCGGCAACCAGGCCGATCTCGCCATTGCCGCCGCGGTGGTCTGGACGGCGGCGGATACTGTGGCGCGGCTCGAGAGCCGGCAGAAGGATACGCCCGGCCCCGGCCTGCGCGGCGGCAGCTTCACAACGGCCTCGAGCGATGCCGGCACGAAGATCACGCTCGACGGGCTGCGCTGGACCGAGGATCTGGCGGTTTCCGGCACCGTCGAGGTCTCCGCCGGCACCGGGACGGTGACGGCGACGCTCGATCTCGCCGGGCCGGACAACGCCACCGGCCATGTCGCCGCCAGCTGGCCGGTCAGTGCCGCCGCGGCGCGCGCGACGCTTGGCGGCACGATCGGCGGCAAGGCGCTCGCGGCGACGATGCCGGCGCCGTGAACCCTGCCGTCAGGGCCGGGCCTCGAGGACGAGGTTGAACGGCGTCTCGGTCGCCCGGCGCATGGTCGAGAACCCGCCTCTGTCGATCATGATCTCGCGCAACCGCCGCTCGCCTGCCTGGGCGCCCAGCGCCGGGCCGTTGCGGGCGAGCGACACCGGCACGCAGATCAGCGACGACGCGCCGTAATAGAGCCGGCCGACAGGGTTGAGATTGTCCGCCATCTCGTCGTTGGCGAAGGGCTCGACCAGCATGCAGGTGCCGTCCGACCTGAGCGCCCCCCGCGCATGCCGGGCGGCGCCGGCCGGATCGGCCATGTCGTGGAGGCAATCGAAGAAGGCGATGAGGTCGAGGCCGGTCGCCGGATAGCTGGTGGCGTCGGCCGTCTCGAAGCGGGCATTGGGCGCATCGGCCTCCTTCGCCCGCTGGGTCGCCGTCTCGATCGAGGGCCCGTGATAGTCGTAGCCGATGAATTCCGAGTTGGGGAACGCCTTGGCCAGCAGGATCGTGCTGGCGCCGTGGCCGCAGCCGACATCGGCGACCCTGGCGCCCGCCCGGAGCTTGGCCTCGACGCCCTCGAGCGCCGGGATCCAGGACGACAGGAGATGCGCGTTGTAGCCGGCGCGGAAGAAGCGCTCGGTGCCGTGGAACAGGCACTGATGGTGCTCGCCCCATTCCATGCCTTTGCCGGTCCGGAAGTTTTCCAGCGCCCGCTCGCGGACGTGGTAAAAATCCTGCACCAGCAGCGCAGCGCCCGGCAGGTCGACGGGTCCGGCGGGGTTGGCGAGGCACAGCGCCTGCTCCTCGCTCAGCGAGTACTTGCCCGTCGCCTTGTCGAAGGTGACGTAGCCGCCGGCGGCCTGGCAGTTCAGCCACTCGCGGATGTAGCGCTCGTAGGTGCCGGTGCCCTGCGCCAGCTCGGCCGGCGATTGCGGGCCCTCGGCCAGCGCCTTGTAGAGCCCGAGCGCGTCGCCGATCGACATGAGCACGGCATTGACCGCGCCCCCGAGATCGACCAACGCCCGGCCGAGAAATTCATGGAGTCTGGATTCGTCGATGGCCATGACCGATCTCCCTAACGGGGCCGATCGGCCCCGCGTCTGGCTGCTCCGGCCCCCGCGATTGGGGTAGTGTGCTACCAGATCAGACGAATCGACAGCCATGCGAATTCCCGCCGAGCCTGCCGGGGGGATCCGGCGTTTCCGCCGGCCTGCCGGAGGGCGGTCGTCTACGGCTTCTTCTTGCAGGTGGCGAGAGTGGCCTCCGCCTCCTTCCTGAGCGCGGCGAGGTCGTCCGTGACGCTGGATTCCTGATTGTACTCGCTTGCCATCGACCGGATGTCGTCGACCACCCAGCGGTCCTTCTCGCGGACCATGAAGTAGCGCATACGCCGCGTCGTGCCGGGGTATTGGCTGCCCTTGCCCCAGCGGCACATGACGTCGATCTGGGTTGCCGGCTGGGCCGGATCGGCGGGCGAGGCCACCGGGCAGGCCTCGGGCGGGTCCCAGGCCTGGAGCAGCGTGCCGTTGTTGAGGTCCGTGTCCGGCCCGGCATCCGGGCAGTTGGCCGATTTGGTGATCACCGCATCGGTATCGGCCAGCTTGCCGCGCAACGCCGCCGAGAGGAATTTCTCCTGGGCCGGCTTGTCCTTGACGATGTCGGTCTTCTTGCCCAGCAGATAAGTGACGAGGCCGTTCACCGTGGCCTCGGGTGCGGCATCGGCGGCCAGCGCGGCGCCTGCCAGCACCAGCGACGCCACGAGGAGTCCCTTTCGCATCGTCTCCCCCTATCCCGGTATTTTCCAACCCCACGTTCGCGCAAATCCCGGCGCGAATCCATACTTGGTTGCGACACCGTCGTCCGCCCGCAGTAGTCGTTCAATATCCTTTATATTTGCACAATTGCGAGTAGATTGCGCTTCGTCCTGGGGCATTCGAGGGAGGGTTCCGCGATGCCGACCACAGTCTATTACGCCAGCGACAGGGTCCTCACCGGCGCGCCCGATCAGGTCGCGAGCTACGGGGCCGACATCCAGCCGCCCTCGGTCTCGACCGGCCTGGTCTATGGCACCGCCTTCGTCAGCGGGATCGACATCCCCAACGACCAGCAAGGCCAGATCGACTCGATCCAGGATACGCAGACCGGTAGCTTCGCCCCCGATCCGGCCGGCGACCTCGCAAATCCCGGCCGCGATCTGCTCGTCTTCATCCACGGCTTCGACAACAGTTTCGAGGATGGGATCACCCGCGCCGCCTTCAACCGCGATTGGTTCGCCGCCTCGGGCGTGACCAGCGCCGACATGGCGGTCATCGCCTTCAGCTGGCCGTCGCTGGGTCAGATCATCGGCTTCCCGATCCCGCAGTCGGACTATCTGCGCGACCAGAGCATGGCGCGGTCGGCCGGCATCCACCTGATGACCTTCTTCGCGAATCTTGAGGCGCCGCTGAAGGCGGCGCGGGCGGCCGGGTTCCGCACCTTTCTGCTGGCGCACAGCATGGGCAACCTGGCGCTGGAAAGCGCGGTCGAGAACTGGTTCCTGCACGGCAACGGCGACGCGCATCTCTTCGACCTTGCGGTGCTGGCCGCCGGCGATTGCCCCTACGACACGTTCGGCCAGCCCAACCTGACGCGGCTGAGCGGGCTGACGGATCTCGCGGACCGGGTTGCGATCTACTATAGCGGCGACGACCACGTGCTGCAGCTGAGCTACGTGGTCAATCTCGGCGTCCAGCGCCTGGGCCAGGACGGTCCCAGGAACCGCGCCGACACGGCCGAGTTCCCGCCGGCGCAGTTCCGCATGGTCGATGCCAGCGGTTTCCAGGACTACGATTTCGATCTGATGAGCTCGCACCAGTACTACCGGCTGTCGCCGAACTGCCGCGCCAGCATCATCGCCAACATCGCGCCGGGGGCATGGGCGTAGCACCTTCCGCACCGCGGCACTCCGGCCTGATGGCCGCAATCCCGGACCGATCCCGGCGTCGCGGCGGCCCGATGCAAAGGGCGATCACGCTCCCCATATAGGAGCCTGACCCCTGGAGTCGTCCAGCCCATCCGCGCCGCGACCCGACATCCATCGAGAATTGGAGATCCTTATGACGAATCCCGCATGGGGCACCAAGCGGTGCTGCCAGAGCTGCGGCGTCAAGTACTACGACCTCAACCGCGCGCCTATCCTCTGCCCGAAATGCGGAACCGCTCTCGATCTCGCGAGCTCCACGCGGCTGCGCAGCGATCCCACGTACAAGCCGTCGGCGGGCCGTGCCCGGAGCGTGTTCGGCCAGAACACATTCGGGCAGAACACGCTCGGGCAGGGCGCGTTCGGCCAGGCAGCGCCATCCCGCGCCGCAGTCGCGGATGAGGACGCGGTGCTCGCCGATGAAGCGGACGAGGTAGAGGACGACAGCGAAGAAGACGTGGCCGAGGACGTGTCGGAGCTGGGCGGCGACGAGGACGACCTCGCCGAGATTGCCGAACCCGAGGAGCGGTAGAGCCGGATGCGATCAGGTCGGTACGACCTGATCGCTGAATCCGTCATTTCTTGAATCAGAGCGCGATTCAGACATCAGGCCGATTCGGCCTGATGTCTGAATCGCGCTCTGGCGAAGGCTGGGCGGCCGGCGCCGCCCAGCTGCCGCGGGATCAGGCGTTCTTGAGGTCGACCGCAGAGACCTTGCCCTGCTGGCCGCGCTCGAGCTCGAAGCTCAGCTTCTGGCCTTCGCGCAACCCGTCCATCCCGGCGCGCTCGACCGCAGAGACGTGGACAAACACGTCCTTCGAGCCGTCATCCGGCTGGATGAAGCCGTAACCTTTGGTGGCATTGTACCATTTGACTGTGCCGGTAGACATCGTATCCCCTCCATGGAGCAGGTTGCCGCCGCGCGGATGCGCTTCGGGTCGCAGGATTTGGAGGGACGCGGAGCCGACTCGTGGGAGCAGAACGACAGGCCGACCAAAGTCGATTGACCAGAGGAAGATGAGAGCGAGGGGAGGCGGAGTCAACCCATGCCCGACGCCGGTCAGGGCGCAGCTCCGTGGCACGGCCGAAGCCGTCGTCACGCCGTGGCGGCATCCTTAAGCGCGCGCACCGGCGGCTGGCTGTGCCTGAGCGCCGCGGCAAGATCGAAATTGGCCTGCAAGGCGATCCAGAACCGTGCGGTGCTGACGCCGGCCTTTTCCAGCCTGACGGCCAAGTCCGGGCTGATCCCGGCGCGGCCGTTGAGCACGCGCGAAAGGGCGACCCGCGATAGGCTGAGCCGAGCAGCGGCCTCCGTCACGGAGAGGCCGAGCGGCATGAGCACGTCCTCGCGCAGCAGCGCGCCGGGGTGGGGGGGATCCTTCATCATGGACGGCGCTCCATTCAGTGATAGTCCACGTAGTCGACCATCTCCACGTCCGGTCCGGCGAAGCAGAATGTCACGC
>DATGFU010000708.1:0-4232 GCA_035308865.1 Allostellaceae bacterium
GTGCTCAGGACCTCCCGGTCCAACTCAGAATCGGGCTCGCATGCACCAAGGCGGTGGCCGACCTCTCCGCCAGTGACGCCACCCCATCCTACCACCCGTTTCATCCACAGAGGGTCGGCCATCATCGGTGGGAACTCAGAACCGTTTCGGGACCGCGGACAAGACGTCGTCCGCCGGATGCTCGGGGGGCAGGTAAGCTCTCTTGCTATGCGAGAGACCGAGGTCCAGCAGCGTCTCGCAAAGCTTGAACGCGACGAGGCCGGGATTGATGACCGGCACATCCAGCCGCCCTTCGAGATACCGATGCGACTGGTACATGGTGGTCGAGCCGAGGACGATGACGTCGGCGCCGTCCTGCTCGATCGCGGCGCGGCACTCGCGCTCGAGCTGCTCGAAGATGATCTCCTCCTTGCCGGACAGCAGCTCCTGGGTATCCGGCCGCACGCCGATGTCGCGCACCGAGGCCAGCCGCTCGCCGAGCCCGGTCTCCTTCGACAGCTTCTCGTAGATCCAGTGCCAGCGCGGCCACATGGTGATCACCGAGAATTTCCGGCCGAGCGCCGCCGCCATCAGGAACGAGGCCTGGCCTGGACCCACCACCGGAATGCTCAGGCGCGAGCGCAGGGCGGCGAGGCCGGAATCGCTCATCGAGTTGATGCATACCGCCGCGTAGCCTTCGGCCTCCGCCGAGAGTCCGGCCTCCAGGCAGAAGGCATCGGCCAGCGTCGCCTCGAACAGGGAGTCCAAGGTGGTCGTGCCGTTGCGCACGCCGACGAAGTCCACCTTGAAATCCGGCCTCACCAGCCCGGGCGGGAGCTGCGCGGCGAACATCGCAAGCGCCGGCTCCGGCAGCGGCACGGGAACGATCATCCTGATGCGCTTGATCAGCTTTTCCATGCGGCTCCCCCGTCCTTCTGCCGGCCGTTCCGCAGGCCGACGGCAGGTGTCGGCGCGCACGAGACGAAATTGATAATCGATCGAATTCCTATTGACTGTCAACTGGGCGCGGCCGTAGCGTCGGACGGGCTGAGCAAGACTGCTCAGCCTTCACGGGAGGTGCGGATGTCGTCGATCCATCTCGATCTGCTGGGGACCGAAACGCGCTACGTCGACACCGGAAAATACCGGACCCGCTGCATCTCGGTGGAGAACGACAAGCCGGCGCTGTTCATGCTGCATGGCGGCGGCGGCCATGCCGAGACCTACTCGCGCAACCTCGTCCGGCTGTCCAAGAGCTGCCGGCCGATCGCGATGGACTTCATCTGGCACGGCCTGTCCTCATGCCCGAAATACTCGGACAAGGGGCCGCACGAGAAAGGCCATTGGCTCAGCCAGTTCACCGACCAGCTGCTCGACCTGATGGACCATCTCGGGATCGAGAAGGCGGCAGTCGAGGGCGAGTCGCTCGGCGGCTGGATCGCCTACGACATGGCGATCAACCACCCGGATCGGACATCGAAGATCGTCCTCAATACCGCCTGGGGCATGCACCTCGACCCGAAATTCGTCCACGAGGGCGCATCCGATCTGACGGCGCTGCGCGACACCTCGCTGAATGCGCTGCGCAATCCGACGCGCGAGCTGCTGACGAAGCGCCTGCAATGGCTGATGCCCCTGGGCGGGGTGACCGAGGAGCTGGTCGATCTGCGGCTTGCGCTGTGGTCGGTGCCGCAGACGCGAGAGGCGCTGATCGAGTACTACATGCGGCTCTTCGCCGAGAATATTCCTCAGTTCTATTTCACCGAGGACCAGATCAGGACCATTCGCTGCCCCACGCTGGTATTATGGACGGACAAGAACCCGATCCACGGCGTTGACGCGGCGGACCGGCTCGAGGCGATCATTGCGGGTGCGCAGAAGCATATCATGAAGGGCTGCGCCCACTGGCCGCAATGGGAGCGCCCGGAAGAGCACGATGAGGTCGTAGGCGCGTTCATGGCGGCGTGACCAGAACCGGAAGCGGAGGAGGAAGGCTCATGGATGGCAATGGCGCGGTCCGGCGTCGCAAGGCCGGCGGCAAGCTCAACCGGATCAGCGACCAGCGGGTCAACGACCAGAAGCTGCAGTCGCAGTACCAGCCGTACAAGGACGCCGCCTGGGGCTTCATCAACCACTGGTATCCGGCGCTGTTCAGCGAGGAGCTTGCCGAGGATGCCGTTCAGGGGATCCAGATCTGCGGCATTCCGATCGTGCTGCGGCGGATCGACGGGAAGGTATTCGCGCTTAAGGACCAGTGCATCCATCGCGGCGTCCGCCTGTCGTCGAAGCCGATGTGCTTCAGCAAGAGTTCGATCACCTGCTGGTATCACGGCTTCACCTATGATCTCGGCTCCGGGAGGCTGACAACGATCGTCGCCAATCCGGACGACAAGCTGATCGGCACGGCCGGCGTCACGACCTATCCGGTGCACGAGCTCAGCGGGATGATCTTCGTGTTCGTGCGCGAGGATGACTTTCCCGACGAGGACGTGCCGCCTTTGGCGCACGACCTGCCGGTCCGGTTCCCTCAGAATAATGAGCGGTTTCCGCACCCGCTCTGGCCGGACACGCCGAGCCTGCTCGACGAAGGCGCCGTCGCCCTCGGCATGCACCGGACCGGCGAGTCGAACTGGCGGATCGCCTGCGAGAACGGCTTCGACAACGCCCATATCCTGGTCCACAAGGACAACACGATCGTCCATGCGATGGAGTGGACCCTGCCCCTGGGCATCCTGCCCACCACCGACGATTGCATCACACTCATCGAGGACGAGGACGGCCCGAAGGGGCTGATGCAGTGGCTGTTCACCGACCGCTGGGCGCCGGTGCTCGAGAACAAGGAGCTGGGGCTCAAGGTCGAAGGCCTGAAAGGCCGCTTCTACCGCACCTCGGTCGTCCTGCCCGGCGTGCTGATGGTCGAGAACTGGCCGGAGGAGCACATCGTCCAGTACGAATGGTACGTGCCAATCACCGACGATACCTACGAATACTGGGAAGTCCTGGTCAAGGTCTGCAAGACGCCGGAGGAGCGGGCGAAGTTCAAGTACAGGTTCGACCGCGTCTTCGTGCCGCTGTGCCTGCACGGCTTCAACGACTGCGATCTCTACGCCCGCGAGGCGATGGAGGATTTCTACGCCGACGGCACGGGCTGGGATGACGAGCAGCTCGTGGCGACGGACATCTCGCCGATCACGTGGCGCAAGGTCTCCTCACGCTGGAACCGCGGCATCGCCAAGCCCGGCAGGGGCGTCGAAAATGCCAGCAAAACGGGCAGCATCCGAATGCGCCGGCTCGCCGAGGGCAAGAAGCCGGGCTACTTCGTCGAGAAGATCAATGACTGAGGCCGGACGGCACGGCGATCTCGAGGCTGCCGTGCCCCCGGTGCACTCGCACTCGCGGATAGCTGGTCCATGACCACGGCCCCCGCCTATGCCGTGTCATTCCGGTTCAGGGACGGGGCGCAGCGATCCATCGTGACGGATGGGTCGATACCCTTGCTGGACGCAGCGCTCGCCCAAGGCGTGCCGCTGCTCTACCAGTGCCGTTCGGGAAGCTGCTGCACCTGCACGGCGCACCTCGTCGCAGGCGATGCCGAGATGGCGTCCGACGCCGGCACGGCGCTGCTCAAGAGCGAGCGGGAGAAAGGGTTCCGGCTGCTCTGCCGCTCGCGGCCGCGGAGTGCCTGCGCCTTCGATCTGGCCTATGACAGCTCGATCGCGGCCGGCGCCGCCCGAAAGGCGCGGGTCTTCGTGAACGCGCTCGACCACCTGGCGCCGGACGTGATGCGCGTGCGCCTCGAGCTGGCCGAGGACGACTGGATCGACTTCCGCGCCGGGCAGTTCATCCAGGTCAGGGTGCCGGGGACCGATGCGGTCCGCAGCTACTCGATGTCCAGCACGCCCTCGGAGCTGCCCAATCTCGACCTGCTCGTCAGGCTCATTCCGGGCGGCGTCATGTCCGAGTATCTGCGGTCGCGCGCCCGGGTCGACGACGTGCTGCAGATCGAAGGGCCGTTCGGCGCCTTCTTCCACCGCGACCAGATCAAGGCGCCGCATGTCATGATCGCCGGCGGGACCGGGCTCGCCCCCGTCCTGTCGATGATCGATGCGCTGCGCCGCAAGCCCGGCCGCAAGCCGCGGGTGCTGCTGAGCTTCGGCTGCGCCAGCTGCGAGTCTTTGTTCTGCGTCGACGAGCTGGAGCTGCGCCGGCTGTGGCTGCCGACTCTGGCGACCCGCGTGTCGGTCGATCGGGGC
>DATGFU010000709.1:0-3918 GCA_035308865.1 Allostellaceae bacterium
GCCGGCCTCGACCGGTTCGACGGCTATCAGCTGAAGCCCTTCGTCTACGATCCCGACCAGCCGGGCTCGCTGCCGGACAATGATATCCTGTGCCTCCACGTCGATCCGGCGGGCAGGCTGTGGGCGGGAACCCAGTCGGCCGGCCTCGTGCGCTATGACGCGGTCGGCGAGCGCTTCGTCGCCTTCCCGATCGGGCCGGGCGGGCTGAGCGGGCCGGAGGTGACAGCCATCGCCGATGACGGCGCCGGCGGGCTGTGGATCGGTACGCGCAGCGGGCTCGATCACCTGATTTCCGCATCCGGGCAGATCCACGTGGACCGCCACGACCCGTCGGACCATTCCAGCCTGCCCAGCGATCAGGTCACGGCCCTGCTGCGCGATCGTGCGGGCGTGCTCTGGGTCGGCACGGCGAACGGGCTGGCCCGGCAGCTGCCCAGCGGCGCCTACCTGCAGGTGGGGTCGACCGACGCCACGCTGGCGCCGGCGCTGGCCGACCACATGACGTCGTTGCTGCAGGATGCCGACGGACGGATCTGGGCCGGGACCTTCCGCAACGGGCCGCTGACGGTCGATGCGACGACCGGCCTCGCCGATGCCGTGTCGGCGCCGCCGATCAGCCTGCACGGCGTCCGCGTCTCAGGGTTCGTCGAGATCCGGCCCGGCACGATCTGGATCGGCACCGACACGCTCGGCATCGTCGTCGTCGACACGACGACGCATCAGGCGCGCCAGATCCACCACAATCCCCTGGTGGCGGCGAGTCTGACCGACGATTTCGTGTCGAGCCTGTTGCGCGATCGCGCCGGCCTGGTGTGGATCGGAACCGAGGACGGGCTGGACCGCGTCGATCCGTCGACCGAAGCCGTGGCGACGATCTATGCCGGCCCCGGCCACCCCGACGGCATTCCTGCGGTGCAGGTCACCACGGTGGCGGTTGCGCATGACGGCCAGGCGTGGCTCGGCCTGAGCGGCCAGGGCCTGGCGGTCGTCGATCCGCTGGGGCGCCGCACGGCGTGGCTGCAACCGGACCCCGCCCATCCCGAGCGGTCGCTGCCGCGCGGCAACATCTATTCCATCGCCATGGCGGGCGACGGTACGGCGTGGATCGGCACCGATCTCGGCCTCTACCGCACCGCCGCCGACCGCCGGTCGGCGACGCCGGTGCGCCTCGACGTGCTCGGGCCCAGCCCGACCGTCCGTGCCGTGCTCCCGGTGGGCGACGAGCTGTGGCTCGGCACGATGGACGGCCTCCTGCGCTACCGGCCGGCCTCCAGCGAGATCCGCCTCTATCCGGCCGATCCCGACGGCACGGCCGGGCTGACCGACAGCCGCTGCGTGGCGCTGCTGGCGGCCGGCGACGGCGGCATCTGGGTCGGGACGGAGCACGGGCTCAATCGTCTCGACCCCGCCTCCGGCCGCATCGAACGAATCCTGCCCGATCCCAGCGACCGCAACGCGCTCGCCAACGGCACGATCTGGACGCTGGCGACGGATTCGACGGGGCGGCTCTGGGTCGGCACGGATGGCGGGATCGACGTGCTCGATCCGCAAAGCGAACCCGGCCATCGCCGTTTCCGCCATATCGGCATGCGCGACGGGCTGCCCAATTCCCTGATCAACGCGCTCGTCGCCGATCGCGAAGGCCGGATGTGGGCCAGCACGGACTACGGGCTGGCGGTGATCGATCCCGCAACCTTCGCGGTCCGCCCGATGCTGGCCGCCGAGGGCGTGCGGGTGCCGACCTATTGGCAGGGTTCGGTGGCCGCAGCCGCGCAGGGAGAGCTGCTGTTCGGCGGCTCGTCGGGCCTCACGGTGGTCCGCACCAGCGGGATTGTTCCGCAGGGACCGCCGCCGTCCATCGTCATCACCGAGGCGCGGATCGGCGAAAGCAGCGTGTCTGTCGAGCCGCTCAATCGCGCCGGCGACACCGCCCTGGTCCTGCCGCCGGGCGAGCGCGGCTTCCGCATGGCCTTCGCCGGCCTCGACATCCCTGCCGCGGACCGCCTGCGCTACGCCTATCGCCTCGACGGGTTCGATC
The DNA here is from genome assembly GCA_035308865.1 of Allostellaceae bacterium. GTDB lineage: Bacteria > Pseudomonadota > Alphaproteobacteria > ATCC43930 > CGMCC-115725 > DATGFU01. The sequence continues at coordinate 2,039 of DATGFU010000709.1, forward strand.
CGGACTGGGTGCCGGCCCCCCAACGGGTCGCCACCTACACGAACCTGTCGCCGGGCGATTATCTGCTGCACCTGCGCGTCCACGATCGCCAGGCGGGCTGGTCGGAGTCCGAGCTGCCGGTGCATGTCCTGCCGCTGTGGTACCAGTCCCTGTGGTTCCGCATGGTGGCGGTGGCCGCCATAATTCTCGGCGTCGCCGGCGTCATACAGATCAGGACGGCGGCGCTCATCCGCCGGCGGGCGGAGCTGCAGCGCCTGGTGGATCAGCGCACGGCGGAGCTTCTCGCCGCCAACCGGCAGCTCGAGGCGCTGGCCACTACCGATTCCCTGACCGGCCTCAGCAATCGCCGGCGCTTCCTGGAGATCGCCGGGCAGGAGCTCGACCGCAGCCGGCGGCTCGGCCATCCGCTCTGCGTCGCGATGGCCGATCTGGACCATTTCAAGACGGTCAACGACACTTCGGGTCATCTCGCCGGCGACACCGTGCTGCGCGTCGTCGGCCGCCGGTTCCAGGACCGCTGCCGCCGCATCGACACGCTGGCGCGCTACGGCGGCGAGGAGTTCGTCGTGCTGATGCCCGAAACCGATCTCGAGGCGGCCGTCTCGGCCTGCGAACGACTGCGCAATTCGATCGGACTGGTGCCGGTGCCGTTCGAGGGCAGGCCGCTCGGCGTCACCGTCAGCCTCGGCGTCGCCCAGTGGCTACGCGGCGCCGAGACGCTGGAAAGTCTGGTCGAGCGTGCCGACAAGGCGCTCTACCTGGCGAAGCAGCGCGGCCGGAACCGGGTCGAGGCCGCCGAGACCGGGTCCGGAGCCATCACGCCCGGAGCGGAACCCGCGCGGTAGGCGGCACGTTTTCGGGTACTTTTGGTAGCACCATCGGCCACGATATAGAGCGCGCTTATGATAGTGCTTGCGCTCTTACAGGGTGCTCAATCGCGGCCCATCGTCAACATCTGCGCCAGTCCGGCGATGTCAGCAGCGGAATCGGCATGGCCGATCTTCCACGAGCTGTGACCGCCGATAGGGAAGCAGACGAAATTGCCGAATGTCCGCACCGGCGGCCGGATCTGCAGCGCATGGTCAGCGGGGAGAGCCGGCTTCCAGAGCGCAGGCACCAGCACGAGGCCGAGCGCCGGCTCGGTCAGGCAAAGCAGCGACACGGCGGTCGCCGCGTCGCCGATTCGCCCGACGTCGATGACATGGCGGCGCTCGCCGGCCGGCCGGACCTGGATTTCCCGGCCGAGCGCCATCGTGAGCGATTGCCGAAGCATCCCCAGCAGCAGCCCGCCGCGTGGATCAGGCGCCTGCGCTACGGCGCCCAGCAGCGGCTGCAATGTCTCGAAGGCGTGCCGCAACCAAGCGGCGCCCTCGTCATTGCCGAGCCGCTCGGCCCAATGGATCCAATCGTCGGGTTCCGGCTCCGCCGCGGCCTTGCGGGCGAACAGGAAACGGCCGCGTGCGGCGATCTCGGCCGCCTCCCCGAAATCGAGCCGCCGCGGTGAGGCGCCGCGAAATTCCATGAACACGCTATTGTCCCGACGGACCTGCCCGAAATCCGGAGATCGGCCGGCGATCCATTGAAAGGCATGCTCGTCGGCCACCGGGACGTTAGAAAACCGGTCGCGAATGTCTTGCCGGTGGTCGTGAATGAACCGGATGAGGTCGTAGCGCAGCACATGCCAGTGACTGCCCGTGACCAGCGTCTCCTCGTCCCAGCCAGCGCGTTCCGCCACGGCCACCATGCCCAGCCCCTCGACCTCGTCGAACCGGAATCTGAAGCGGGTCAGGATGTCCCGTTTCCATCCCGGAGCGAGGCTGTCGCGCTCAACCACGCCATCGGCGCCGAGCGCGACACGCTGGAAGCCCATCCAGCCGGCA
>DATGFU010000710.1:0-3546 GCA_035308865.1 Allostellaceae bacterium
GGCGCCTCGGGGTTGCGCGGATCCTCGCTGTTGGACAGGCCGTTGTGGCCACCGGCGAGCCAGGGATCCTCATAGACCACGCCGCCCAGCCATTCGCGGAACTTGTGATAGGCGCGCTTCCACAACGCCCGGAAGGCGCGGGCCGACGAAACGATCGGATAGTAATGGACGCCGTAGCGGGCGCAGATCTCGGCGATGCGGTAGGGCATGCCGGCGCCGCAGGTGACGCCGTGGATGAGTCCGCGGGCGCCTTCGAGCACGCCGTGCAGGATCGTCTCGGCGGCGGCCATCTCCCACAGCACGTTCATGTGGATGCGGCCGTCGCCGCCGGCCGTCTCGTGGGCGACCCGCGCCTGGTGGATGCCGCCCTTGATGGCGAAGTCGATCAGCTCGTGATGGCGCTCGCGGCGGGTGCGGCCGTGATAGACCTGCTCGAGGCGGAGGCCGTCGGGGTCGCAGGAATCCGCGTTGACGCCGGAGAACGTCCCGACTCCGCCGGCAGCCGCCCAGGCGCCGGAGCTTTCGCCGTTCGAGACCGAGATGCCCTTGCCGCCCTCGACCAGCGGCAGCACCTCGCGGCCCGAGATCAAGATCGGCTTCAAGCTCAGCACCGGCACATCCTTCCGCAACGTCCAAGCATGCGCGAATCCTACCTATATAGTGGATTCAGGGGCGGTTGCGAAGCCGAGGAGCCGGTCGGGCCGGTCGCTGAAGACCGAGGCGACGCCCCAAGCGGCAAGCTCGCGGAACCGCCCCGCGTGGTTGACGGTATAGGCCAGCACGGGAAATCCAGCGGCCCGCATCTCGGCGGTGCGGGCGCGCGTGAGGCGGCTGTGGCGGCAGTGAATGGTTGCGGCCCCGACCTCGTCGGCGAGCGCGCGCCAGTCGCCCATGTCGTCGTCGAGCAGCAGGCCGCGCCGGAGATCGGGAGCGGCCTGCCGCGCCGCCGCAAGCGCCGGCACCGAGAAGCTGGAGATGATAGGGGCCGCCCCCCGCCACATGCCGGCGACGATGCCGCAGGCCGCCTCCGCCAGCTCGGTCTCCTGGCCGGACTCGGGCTTGAGCTCGACATTGGCGCCGAGGCCGAGCGCCGCCAGCAGGTCCAGCGTCTCCTCCAGCGTCGGCACCGCCTCGCCGGCGAAGCGCCGGTCGAACCAGCTCCCGGCATCGCAGGCGGCGATGCCCTCGAGCGTGGCCTCGTCGACCGGACCCGAACCGTCGGTCGTGCGGTCGAGCGTCCGGTCGTGCATCACCACGCAGCGCCGGTCGGCGGTCAGCCGCACGTCGAACTCGACCCACTCGACGCCGAGGTTCCTGGCCAGGCGGAACCCGGCCAGGGTGTTCTCGGGAGCAAGTCCGGCGGCGCCGCGGTGACCGATGACGGATGGAAGCTTCATCGCAAGAAGTTACCCTCTCCGCCCTTCAGGGCGGAGAGGGAGAGTGGCCGCTCAATTCGCGGCCGCCGCTTCCTGCTGCTTCTTGAGGACCAGGTCCTCGCCGGTCGCCTGGTCCACCTGCTTCATCGACAGCTTGACCTTGCCGCGGTCGTCGAAGCCGAGGACCTTGACCTTGACCTGGTCGCCCATCTTGACGACATCGGCCGTCTTGGCGACCCGGTGCGGCGCCAGCTCGGAGATGTGGACCAGCCCGTCGCGCGATCCCAGGAAGTTCACGAAGGCGCCGAAATCGACGACCTTCACGACCTTGCCGTTGTAGATCACGCCGACCTCCGGCTCCGCGACGATGCCGCGGATCCAGTCGATCGCCGCCTGGCTCGAGGTCGCGTCGACCGAGGCGACCTTGATCGTGCCGTCGTCCTCGATGTCGATCTTGGCGCCGGTGGTCTCGCAGATCTCGCGGATCACCTTGCCGCCCGAGCCGATCACCTCGCGGATCTTGTCCTTCGGGATGTGGATAGTCGTGATGCGGGGCGCGTTGCCGCTGACCTCCTCACGGGCGCCTTCCAGCGCCTTGGACATCTCGCCGAGGATATGCTTGCGGCCGTCATGCGCCTGGGCCAGGGCGACCTTCATGATCTCCTCGGTGATCGAGGTGATCTTGATGTCCATCTGGAGCGCCGTAACACCATCCGCGGTTCCTGCGACCTTGAAGTCCATGTCGCCCAGATGGTCCTCGTCGCCGAGGATGTCGGACAGGACGGCGAAGCCCTCCTCCTCCTTGATCAGCCCCATGGCGATGCCGGCCACCGGCCTGGTCATCGGCACGCCCGCGTCCATCAGCGACAGCGAGCCGCCGCAGACCGAGGCCATCGAGGACGAGCCGTTCGACTCGGTGATCTCGGAGACGATGCGGATCGTGTACGGGAAGGCGTCCTTCGAAGGCAGCATCGGGTGGAGCGCCCGCCAGGCGAGCTTTCCGTGCCCGACCTCGCGGCGGCCCGGCGTGCCCATGCGGCCCGCTTCGCCGACCGAGTAGGGCGGGAAGTTGTAGTGCAGCATGAAGTGCTCGCGGTACTCGCCCGCCAGCGCGTCGATGATCTGCTCGTCCTGGCCGGTGCCGAGCGTCGCCACCACCAGGGCCTGGGTCTCTCCACGGGTGAAGAGGGCCGAGCCGTGGGCGCGTGGCAGGACGCCGACCTCGGCCACGATCGGCCGCACCGTCTTGGTGTCCCGCCCGTCGATGCGCAGCCCGGTCTTCAGGATGGCGCCGCGGACGATGTCCTTCTCGATGTCCTTGAACAGCTTGGCCGCGACCTCGCGCTCGGCCGGCTGGTCGAACACGGTATCGAGCTTCGCCTTCACGGCCGAGATCTTCTCGTGCCGCTGGGTCTTCTGCTGCTCGCGATAGGCGGCCTCGAGATCGCCGGTCACGGCGTCGCGCAGCTTCGCCCCGATCGCCGCCTTCTCGGGCGACGGCTCGGGCAGCGCCCAGGGCTCCTTGGCGGAGCGCTCGGCCAGGTCGATGATCGCGTCGATCACCTTCTGGTACTCCTTGTGGCCGAACATGACCGCGCCGAGCATGACGTCCTCGGGCAGCTCCTTGGCCTCGGATTCGACCATCAGCACGCCTTCCTGCGTGCCGGCGACGACCAGGTCGAGCGCCGAGGTCTCGGCCTTGTCGGCCTCCGGATTCAGCACGTACTTGCCGTCGACGTAGCCGACCCGCGCCGCGCCGATCGGTCCCATGAACGGGATGCCGGAGATGGTCAGCGCCGCCGAGGCGCCGATCATGGCGACGATGTCGGGATCGTTCTCCAGATCATGCGCCAGCACGGTGCAGATGACCTGGACTTCGTTGAGGAAGCCGGGCGCGAAGAGCGGCCGGATCGGGCGGTCGATGAGGCGGGAGACCAGGGTCTCCTTCTCGCTCGGCCGGCCTTCGCGCTTGAAGAAGCCCCCGGGGATCTTGCCCGCGGCGAAGGCCTTCTCCTGGTAGTTGACGGTAAGCGGGAAGAAATCCTGGCCGGGCCGCATCGACCTGACGCCGACGGCGGTGCACAGCACCGTGGTCTCGCCATAGGTCGCCAGCACGGCCCCGTCGGCCTGCCGGGCGATCCTGCCGGTTTCGAGGACGAGGCGGCGACCG
>DATGFU010000711.1:0-8633 GCA_035308865.1 Allostellaceae bacterium
GGTATCCAACGGCGCGGCGCAGCCGAGTGACGGCCCTCTTCATGCTGGGTATCCCGCTGGCGAGCGTGATCGGCGGGCCGATGTCCGGAGCGATCATGACCGTCCTACAAGGTGTCGGTCACCTCGCCGGCTGGCAGTGGCTGTTCGTCATCGAGGCCTTCCCCGCGATCATTCTCGGCTTCTGCATTTACGGCGCCGTGCCGGCTTCCCCCGCGACGGCCCGCTGGCTGACCCCGCAAGAGAGGGAAATGATTGCGGCGAGGAAGGATGACGACCCGCCGGGGCCTGACGCCCACAGGCTGACGCACGCCCTCGCGAATCCGCTGATCTGGCTGGTCGGGGTCATCGACGCCGCCCTGCTATTGGGGCTCTATTCGGTGGCGTTCTGGCTGCCGACCTTCATACGGAACACTGGCGTCGTCGATCCCTTTACAATCGGCTGCCTTGTGGCGATCCCGCATCTCGTAGCGATGGCTGCGATGCTTGTCGTCGGGCGGCACTCCGACAGGCAGCGCGAACGCCGCTGGCATGTCGCCGTGCCGATGCTTGTCGGTGCCGCCGCGCTCGCCCTCAGTCCATTGGCGTCCGGCAGTCTCGTCCCAACCGTGGTTCTGTTCAGCATCGCAAACGCCGCGATCCTGAGCGCGATCCCCCCACTTTGGTGCGTTCCCGGAACATTCCTGCGCGGAGCGGGCGCGGCGGCGGGACTCGCCCTTGCCGGTTCACTCGCGAACCTTGCAGGGTTCTTCTCGACGTCGCTCGTGGGCTGGCTGCTGGACGTCGCTCACTCGGCAAACATTGCGCTTCTTGCGTTCGCACTATGCTTGATCATCGGCGCGGGACTGGCGCTCGCGATGCCGTCGAAGGTCGTCAACCGGTAGGCCGACCCGGTCAAGAGCCGCTGGCGCCGATCCGTCCGACATCAGAGTGCGAAGCCGCGTAGGGATCGAGAGACCGAGGCGTGCAGGCCCAACACGATTGCGCGCTAGCAGAGCCGCTTCAAAAGACCGAGCAGGCTCTTCCGCTCGTCGTCGTCAAGCGGCGCCAATGTCTCTTCCGTGATTGCCGTCGCGATAGGAACGGCCCGTTCGGCGACGACCCTACCCAACTCGGTCAGATCGATGAGCCGCATTCGCCCGTCTTCGGGAGCAGGGCGGGCGTCCACGTAGCCTCGGGCCGAGAGTCGGTCTATGACTCCCTTGATCGTCGCCGCGTCCATCGCGGTCAGACGGCCCAGCAAATTTTGGGACAGCGGGCCCTCGCCCAACAGCTTCACCATCGCCGAGAACTGGGTTGGGGTCAGCTCGTTGTTTATCCGCCCACCGAAAATGGTGGCATGCCGCTGGCTGACCTGCCGTAGGATGAACCCTACTTGGTCCTCCAGCACGTAGCGCTTACCCATCTTCCGACGAGGACGTTTCGCCGGGACATCCGAGTTCGACATGGCCTCAACGATGTTTGGGGTGCGACAGTTGTGCTTCGTTAGTCTCCGGCACTCGGCTTCTGACTAGACGACCCCGCCGTAGTCGGCAAGCGGAGCCAAGCTACCTTAACCCGTCTTTCCCGACGATTTCGTCCTTCGATAACCCGCCAATTCGGGCGAGCGGACGACCGGAATCCGTGATCGCGAGCGCGACGACAATTTCGTTCGATCGGGGGGCATCGGGAACGTGCACCTCCATGCCATCGAAATGGCTTCGTACATAGGCCGCATCCTTGTGGCCCAAGGGTATGTCGATCGGACAATCCAGGCCACCGCGCTTCTTCGACGAAGGAATCAACGCCGCGCCGTGGCCGAGCACCGCGCGGAACGGGCCGCCGAGCTTGGGATGGAGAATGGCCGCCGCATGCTCGAGCTCGCCAGCCTCGCCCACGATCGCCGCTTTGCCGTAACTCTCGATCTGAAAGGCATCCTCGGCGATTGCAGCCAGGGCCTTTCGTGCCAACAAGTCGCCCAGCTCCTCGCCGATGTCGATCAACTGCGAGAGGTCCTCGCTATACATGCCCGATAGCGGGTTCTCGATCACCGCGATCGCCGCAGCGCGACGGGAGGGACGTTCGAGCGTCAGGCCACCCTCGCGCTCGATCTCTTCGACCACCGTGATCAGCTTCCGGATCCTTGCCTTCATCTCCGATCTCCAGGCCCAATCACCGGAGGCCGTCCTCACCGACGATATCGGACGCTTTCAAGCCGCCGACCCGGGCATGGATGCGCGGGCCGGTGGTCATGACGAGCGCCAGCAGCAATTCATCGGCGCGTGGGGCGTCCGTGACACCCACTTCCACGGCATCGAAGTGGCTCCGCACGTATGAGGCATTTATATGAGTCACCGGAACATCGAGCCTGGTACCCGGCCCGCCGACCTTCTTGGCGGACGAAACGATCGCTTTGGCACCGCCGAGCACCTCGCGCATCGCATAACCTCCCGGGACGTGCCACAGCGCGCCATGCTCCAGTTCTCCGGCTGCGCCGACGATTGCTCCCTTGCCGTACCCCTCTATCCGGTGTGGGTCGCCGCCGAGCGCGGCCACCAGCCTCTTCGCCATCATCAGGCCCAAGGGCTTGAGATCGTCCATGAAGCCGGCGATCTCCTCGACATACCGGCCGGCGAAGGGGTTTGCGATTACGCTGCAAACGCTTCCACGCAGCAAGGGAACGGCCGCGACCGGGCCGCCTTCATGGAAGATCTCTTCGATCGTGACGATTGTCTTACGTAAGATAATGTCTGGCATAGACAGGCCTTCGCTCTGATTCGGACTGCGGGATGAAGGCAACCGACATGGCGCCGGCGATCGGGAGTTCTCCAACGACACGGCCGAATCCCGCCAAAAACAACGCTGCGGCCTCGATCCGACATTCGCGGACCAGAAGGTCGGCAGCCTTGCGGCCCGTTGCGAGCGCGAGTTCGATATCGTCGGATGATAGAGTTCCGACGGCGACCGTCACCAGGCGATCGCCGAGGTCGCTGTCAGGCTGCAATTCAACTGCCGGTACCCGCTCTACGAGCGGATGTCCCGGCAGGTCGACCGCGTTGGCGACGACGGTGGCCGCAGCATCAGCCGCCGCGGAGGAATTCGCGAGCACCGTAACCGCGTCGGCGATACCGAGAGAAAAGCTTCGGCCTCGCCAGCCGCTCGTGGCGACGCCGCGCACCGGACTCCCCCCGGTGACCTGGGCGGTACCCACGAGGCTCGGCCTGTCCGGCCGGTCCACGATCCCCACCGAAAACTCGGCATGCGGACCGAGCGCCAGCGCTATATCACCGCCGTTGTTCACATAGGCTCGATCGAGCGTAGCGACGGCGGTCATTGCCTCAAGGATTTCGTCGGCGACGGCACCGGCGACCGCAGCCATCGGCGTAATGAACATATTGCGACAATACGGGGCAACCGCAGCGACCATGCGTCGAGCGACGACGCCTTCAGGTACGCGCGCAAGCCGGTCGGCTGGTGTCCGGATCAGCGGCAACTCCTCGCAAAGCTCATCGAGGATTGTTTCGAACCGGTCGATCGCCCCGGCATAGGCCGCCCGCACGGCATCTTTCCGGCCGAACGCCTCGATCACCAGATCGATCGGACCATGACTGAGATGAAGCCGTCCGTCGGGGAGCCGGCAGACGCTCGGGCGTTCGCTCACCGCTGCCGTCTCCTGCCTGGAGAGGAGGGCTCGAGCGGCCACGGATTCTCCTCTGACGGTCCGACGGTTTGGCCGTAATCGGGGCGCAGCGACTCGACGGGACGAATGTGGTCCACGTGACCACCCAGCGCCGCATAATCCTCCAGCGTCATGGTGAACTCGATCGGCGCGACGAGAGCAGGGGTCGGAACGTAGCCGAAGGCGTTTTCGGGGAGGCGGGTCACATCCACCATGAAGGTAATTCCGCCGCCGGGCCAAATATACACGGGTGCGCCGCCGCTCGTGACCCGAGTCAGCATGTCCTTGACCGAGCGGGTCAGGCGTACCGGATTCTCGGTGACGCCGGCGCGAAGCGATCCGCCCGCGCCTCCCATGAAGAGGACGGTCGAGAGCGCCGGCTCGCAATTCTCCCGGACTCGGGCTACCGACGCCACGAGCTCGGGCGGAAGCTCCGCCTCGACCGGCCGCAGCGCTTCGTCCAGAACATAATATGCCGAATGCTCGCCGGTCGTGCTGACCATGAACAGCCGCAGCCCTGGCCATGCCTTGGCCGGATCGAACCCTTCGACGATCGTCAGCGGATCGGCGAGATTTGTCCCGCCCCACCCGATACCCGGCTCGGCCACATGGAAATATCGTCCTGGCGTCGACTTCCGGCCGCGAATTCTTATGCCGGTCTCCGTCACCCCGAGCACCTTGCCGGCCTGATGTTCCGACAGCACGCCGGTGATGTGGTCGTCGACCACAACCACATCGTCGACCTTCCCGAACCACTGCTGGGCGAACATGCCGATCGTCGCCGAGCCGCACCCGACGCGCATCCGCTGCTCGACCTCGCCATTGACGATAGGGGGCTCACCGGCGTGCACGACGACCGTGACGCCGTTGTCGATGCTGAGCTCGACCGGCTTGCCGTTGCACAAATCGAGCAGCGTCTCACAGGTGACGCGCCCTTCCTTCTTGCCGCCATGCGTCAGATGGTTGACGCCGCCGAGCGACAGCATCTGGGAACCGTACTCACCGGTCGTGACATGCCCCACCGGCTCCCCCTGGGCACGAACGATGGCGCATTCCGGGCCGACATGGCGGTCGGTGTCGATTTTCACCTTGACGCCGCAATAGCTGAAGATCCCCTCGGTCACCACAGTGACCATGTCGATCCCGTTGAGCTTGGTCGCAATGATGAAAGGCGCGGGCTTGTAGTCGGGATAGGTTGTGCCCGCGCCGATAGCCGTGACGAAGCGCGGCTGATCGGCGACCAGATCGCCGTCCCATTCGTCGCGCTTCCGAAACGGAACGACAGGCCCGCCTTGGGCGAGCGTTCGGTCGAGAAGCAGATGCGGATCGACACGGACGAGTTCGCCGCCGCGATTGGCGTAGCGGTCGCATGCGCCCGTCATTCCGTCCTTGATGTAACAGAGAACCGGGCAGGCATCGCACCGAATCTTGTCGCGAATCTCAGACATTTTCCTCGATCATCCGGGGCCGCTACGGGGTCGGCTCACAGCATGGCTGTCCTGGCCGTCTCTGGAGTACGAAATTATTCGTGTACAAACATGCACGTGGAGCGGAATGCGTGTCAAGCCGGAAGGAACATGGGGCATCGGATTGAACGCCTTGCCTATCCTTCGCCGATTTCATTAGCATAGAAACGGTTTACGTTGCTCACGCTGGACATCCGGGCTCGAACGGCAGGCGCGTCGCCAGGGGATGAGTGAGGGAAAATTGGCATCCAATAGTCGCGGCCCGATCGAGCTCCGAGTCAACGGCCGGATCCACCGCCTCGACGTCCCTCCAGAAACGCGGCTGCTCTACGTCCTGCGGAACGATTTGAAACTGAATGGCCCGAAATTCGGTTGCGGCCTCGGCGAATGCGGGGCCTGTACCGTGCTCCTCGACGGGTTGGTCGCGCGCGCCTGCGTGTTGCCTGTGGCCGCTGCCGTCGGCCGCGAGGTCGTCACGTTGGAGGGGCTGGGCACGACCGACCAGCTGCATCCCGTCCAGTCGGCATTCATCGAGGCCCAGGCAGCACAGTGCGGCTACTGCCTCAACGGCATGATCATGACCGCCAAGGCGCTCCTCGATCGAAACCCGGCGCCGACCGATCGGGAAATCGGGCAGGCGCTGCGGTACAATCTCTGTCGGTGCGGTACCCATGTCGAAATCCTCGACGCCGTCCGCCGTGCGGCCGTCCGACTGCGGGCGGCAGCAGGAGACGGCCTATGACCGATCCGACCGGTGCCCGCGACTCGAAGCGAGGTCTTCTCGATCGTCCGGGGACGCTCGCCGTCGTCCGGCCGATCTCTTCTGCCGACGGAGAGGCGCCGCCGGAGGAGATTCCGCCAGACCGGCTCGATCTCTTTCTCATCGTCAGGGCGGACGGTGGCGTCACTGCCTTCAGCGGGCACGTCGATCTCGGCACGGGCATCCGAACGGCGCTGGCCCAGATCGTCGCCGACGAGCTCGACGTGCCGGTCGAGCGGATCGAGATGGTACTGGGGGATACCGGCCTCGCACCGAACCAAGGCGCGACAATCGCCAGCGAGACGATCCAGGTTTCCGCCGTCCCGCTACGCCAGGCTGCCGCCCAGGCGAGGCATTTCCTGATCGGCCTGGCCTCGGCGGCACTGGACATGTCAGCAGAGGAACTGCGAATCGAGGACGGTGTCGTCATCGCCGACCGCCATCCGAATGTTCGCCTCGCGTTCGGCGCGTTGCTCGAGGACAGGCGCTTCCGCCTGGGCCTTTCGCCTGGCGTTCCCGTCAAGCCGGTCGCGGACTATCGGATCGTGGGCCGCGCGGTGCGGCGTGTCGACATCCCGGCAAAGGCGACGGGCACTTGGCCGTACGTGCACGATTTCCGCCTGCCTGGCATGTTGCACGGCCGGGTGGTCAGGCCGCCTTATGCAGGCGTCGACAGCGGAGACTTCGTCGGCAACAGTCTTCTGTCGGTCGACGAGGCGTCAGTCGAGGACGTGCCCGGGATCGTTGCCATCGTGGTCATCCGGGACTTCGTCGGCATCGTTGCGGAACGCGAGGAACAGGCGGCAGCGGCGGCCGAGCAGCTCCATGTCTCCTGGAAGCCCGGACCGCGCCTGCCGGACCTTGCCGACATCGCGACCGCGCTCAAGGCAAATCCCAGCCAACCGAGGGTGCTTCTCGATCGCGGCGAGGTCGATCGGGCGATCGCCGCAGCCGCCGTCCGGATGCAGCGCACCTATCTCTGGCCGTTCCAGATGCATGCGTCCATCGGGCCCTCTTGCGCAGTAGCGGATTGGCGGCCGGAGGGCCTGACGGTCTGGTCCGGGACTCAGAACCCGCATCTGCTCCGGGCCGATCTAGCTTGCCTCCTCGCAATGCCCGAAGAGGCCGTCGAGATAGTCCGCCTGGAAGCCGCCGGGTGCTACGGCCGAAACTGCGCGGACGACGTGAGCGCCGACGCGGCGCTCTTGTCGCGGGCCGTCGGCCGACCGGTCCGTGTCCAGCTCACCCGGGAACAGGAGCATCTGTGGGAGCCCAAGGGTGCCGCGCAGATCATGGAGGTCGACGGAGGGCTCAAGGCGGATGCGTCTCCCGCAGCCTACGACTTCCACACGCGGTACCCGTCCAACCTGGCGCCGACACTGGCGCTGCTCCTGACGGGTGTGGTTCCGCCGGTCGCCCAGGCATCGCGGATGGGCGATCGGACCGCGATTCCGCCCTACGGGTTCGAGGCGATGCGGATCACCGTCCATGACATGGCGCCGATCGTCCGGGCGTCCTGGCTTCGTGGCGTCTCTGCGCTGCCGAACACTTTCGCCCACGAATCGTATATCGACGAGCTGGCCGCGGCCGCCGGGGTCGATCCGGTCGCGTACCGCCTGCGCTATCTCGAAGATTCCCGCGCGGCCGCGCTCGTCAGGTCGGTCGCCGAGCGGGCCGATTGGGAAGAGCGAACCGGTCCGCGCAAGCGGGTCGTTCGTGAGGGGGTGCAGTACGGCCAGGGATTCGCCTATGCGAGGTATGTGCACGGCGAGTTTCCGGGCACTGCCGCGGCTTGGGCCGCTTGGGCGGCAGATGTCGAGGTCGACATCCGCTCGGGGCTCGTCCAGGTCACCCGCGTCGTGGTCGGGCAAGATTCCGGGCTGGTCATCAACCCTGCCGGCGTACAGCACCAGATCCACGGCAATGTCATCCAGTCGGTCAGCCGGGCGCTCAAGGAGCAGGTGAACTTCGATCGACAGGCGGTCACGAGCAGGGAGTGGGGAACCTACCCGATCCTCACCTTCCCGGAAGTGCCGGTTATTCAGGTCGTCGTCGTGCCGCGGCCGGAGGAACCGCCCCTGGGCGCCGGCGAGTCCACCTCTGTACCGAGTGCGGCGGCGATCGCGAATGCGATCTTCGATGCGACGGGCGTGCGCTTGCGCGAGCCGCCCTTCACGCCCGAACGGGTCAGGGCCGCCTTGCGTGCGGCAGCTCCCGGCGAGCCGCCGGCAGACCGGCCGAGATCAGCGTGGCGCCGCTGGTGGGCCGCGATTGGTGCCGGTGCAGGTGTCGCGACGACGCTGGCGTTGGGGCATAAAGAAATACCGCCAATTGCCGCGCCGGCGCCCGGACTCTACTCGTCGGAGACGGTCGAGCGTGGTCGTCAACTCGCCGCGCTCGGCGATTGCGCCGTCTGCCACACGGCGGAGCACGGCATCGAGAACGCCGGCGGACTTGGGCTCGACACCCCGTTCGGGACGATCTACTCGACCAATATCACACCCGATCCCGAGACCGGGATCGGCAGTTGGTCCTACGACGCGTTCGACCGGGCCATGCGCCAGGGGGTCCATCGTGACGGAAGGCGGCTCTATCCGGCTTTCCCCTACACCGCCTTTACCCTCGTGACGGATGCCGACATGGAGGCGCTTTACGCCTATCTCATGTCGAGACCGCCGGTGAGCGCCCGCCCCCCCGCGACCAGGCTCGGATTCCCGTTCAACCTGAGACCGCTGCTGGCCGCCTGGAATGC
>DATGFU010000712.1:0-3805 GCA_035308865.1 Allostellaceae bacterium
AAGGGGCTGGTGAACGCGGTGCTCCGCCGGCTGAGCCAGGAGGGCCCGCCGCTGGTCGAGCGGCAGGATGCGGCCCGGTTGAACACGCCGCGCTGGCTGTGGGAGGCGTGGAGCCGCGCCTATGGCGAGCAGAACGCGCGCGCGACCGCCCTCATGCATATGCGCGAGGCGCCGCTCGACATTACCGTGCGGACCGATCCCGAGGAATGGTCGAAGCGGCTCGAGGCGACCGTCCTGCCGACGGGATCGCTGCGCCGCACGGCCGGCGGCGCGATCGCCAATCTGTCCGGCTACGGCGACGGCGCCTGGTGGGTCCAGGACGCTGCCGCGGCGATTCCCGCGAAGCTCATCGGCGACATCCAGGGCAAGCGCGTCTTCGATCTCTGCGCCGCACCCGGCGGCAAGACCGCTCAGCTGATCGCGGCCGGCGGCAACGTCACCGCGGTCGATCGCTCGCCGCGCCGGCTGACCCGGCTTCAGAGCAACCTCGCCCGGCTTTCGCTGCCCGCCGAGACGGTTTGTGCCGACGCCGCCGCCTGGACGCCCGAACGCAAGGCCGACGCCGCGCTGCTGGACGCACCCTGCACGGCGACCGGCGCGATCCGGCGGCATCCCGACGTGCCGCATCTCAAGACGCCGGACGACGTCGCCCGCCTCGCCGCCGTGCAGGAGAGGCTGCTCGCCGCCGCGGTCGATCTTCTGGTGCCGGGCGGAACGCTGATCTATTGCACCTGCTCGCTCGAGCCCGAAGAGGGACATATCCAGGTCGACCGGCTGCTGGCCCGCGGCGCTCCGGTGGTTCGCAAGCCCGTTACGCCGGACGAGCTCGGCGGGCTCTCGGAGATCATCTCTCCCGAGGGCGATCTCCGGACGTTGCCCGGCCATCTCGGCGACATGGACGGGATCGACGGTTTCTACGCGGCCCGGCTGATCAGGACCTGACCGGCGACACCGCCGCGACGAGCCACGTCCTTACTCGTTCCAGCAATCGGCGCTTCGCGGCGGAGATCGTGCGGCCCTCGCGCCAGCACAGGAAATAGCCGCGGTCCGGCCGCTCGAGCGGGTGGCAGAGCGCGACCAGCGCGCCCGACGCCAAGGCCGCATCGACGAGGCCGAGCCAGCCGAGCGCGACCCCCTCGCCACGCAGCGCCGCCTCCAGCAGCAGCGGGTAGCTCGCATGGACGAGGCGCGGCCGGTCGAGCTTGGTGGTGATGCCTTGCGCCGCAAACCAGCCGCTCCAGGTGAGCCAGCGCGTGCTGATCTCGTCCATGTGCAGCAGCTGATCCTTGGCCAGCGCTTTGGGCGACACGGGAAATTCGGCGAGGGCCGGATGCTGGACACGATAGGACGGAGAGCAGACCGGGACGATCCGTTCGGGCAGCAGCTTCCGCGCTCGCCAGCCGGGCCAATCGCCGGCGCCGAAGCGGATCGCGAGGTCGAAGCCGCCGGTGTCGAACTCATCCTCGCGATCAGTGGCCACGAGGCGGAAATACCCGGTCGGCAGGGCCGCTTGCAGCGCCGCCAGGCGCGGTGCTAGCCAGAGCTGAGCGAAACCCGGATGGGCAGCTATCGTCACGGTGCGATCGGCATCCTGCGGCCGCAACTGCACGACCGCCTCTTCCAGCCGCTCGAACGCGCCCGCGACGGCGTCACGCATGACTGCGCCGGCCGAGGTCAGCCGAAGCCCGCGCGGCGAGCGGTCGAACAGCGCCACGCCCAGCCACGCCTCGAGCCCGTCGATCCGGCGGCTGATCGCCGGCTGGGTCACGCCCAGCGCACGCGCCGCCGCCGAGAGGCTGCCGAGCCGCGCCGCCGCTTCGAAGGGGCGCAGCGCACCGACAGGCGGCAGCAGGCGATCGGTCATAACAACAGCTTATAGCTCTACGGTCGACGGCTCAACTTCCGCCAGTCGATCGGCTCTCATAGGCTGCGAGGAAGCAAATCGCTGAAGGAACGGCGTTCATGCGTTTCGCACCGACACAGGCGCCGCCGGGGCTCGAGCTGGTACGCGACGACGGAACGCGGATCGCGATTCACCCGCTGTGGCTGCGCGAGCGCTGCCGCGACGCGGCGCTGCTCGACGCGCGCACCGAGCAGCGACTCTACAACCCCTCCGATCTCGACCCGGCGCTTCAGATCACCGATATCGCAGGCAGCGCGGAGTCCGGCTGGCGGATCGCCTTCAGCGACGGCACCCGCGACGTTTTCGCCGAGCGCGATCTCCTGGCCGAGCTCGACCCGGCCCGGGATCCGGTTTCGCTTCCTGCCCGCATCACCTGGTCTGCGACGCTCTCGCCGCTGCCCCGCGCGGCCTGGACCGACACCGCGGAGCCGGAAGCAACGCGGCGGGTCTTGGAAGACTTCCTCGCCTACGGCTTCGTCATCCTGACCGGCGTGCCGCGGCGGGAGGGGATGGTGCTGGAGGTCGGGCGGCGCTTCGGCTTCCCGCGCGAGACCAATTTCGGCGCGCTGTTCGATGTCCGCTCGGTGCCGCAGGCGAACGACCTCGCCTATACCGGGCTGGCGCTCGATCCGCACACCGATAATCCCTATCGCGATCCCGTGCCGGGCGTGCAGCTGCTGCACTGCCTGGTGAACGAGTCGAAGGGCGGTCTGTCGACGCTGGTCGACGGGCTGGCTGTCGCGGAAGCGCTGCGCGCGGAGGATCCGGCGGCGTTCGAGCTGCTCGCGACTGTCCCGGTGCGTTTCCGCTACGTCGATATCGATACCGAGCTGGTCGATGCCGCGCCGATCATCGAGCACAATGGCGACGGCACGATCGCGGGCATCCGCTACAGCCCGCGGCTGGATTTCCCGCCGCTGATGGCGCCGGAGCGACTCGACGCCTTCTACCGGGCGCGGCGTAAGCTCGACGAGATGCTGCGCTCGGCCGCGTTCGAGGTGCGGTTCCTGCTGGCCGACGGCGATCTCGCGATGTTCGACAACCGCCGCCTGCTGCACGGACGGACCGGCTTTGATCCGCGCGATGGCCACCGCCATCTCC
Source organism: Allostellaceae bacterium (assembly GCA_035308865.1). Taxonomy (GTDB): domain Bacteria; phylum Pseudomonadota; class Alphaproteobacteria; order ATCC43930; family CGMCC-115725; genus DATGFU01. The sequence continues at coordinate 3,005 of DATGFU010000712.1, forward strand.
AGGGGTGCTATATCGATATCGACGGGCCGCGCAGCCTCTACCGCGTGCTGCGCCGGGCCGGGTGACGGAGGATCGGCATGGAACAGGTCGCCTTCACGCGCATGGCGGACGGCAGCCGCGAGGACTACAAGCTGCTGCAGCGGCTGGAGCCGGAATTCTTCGGCGGCACCGCACGGCGCGTCATTGAGGAACTGGAGCGCCAGGGCAAGGAATCCCTGCCCGGCTACAAGGTGAGCAGGCTCGATCACGCGCTGCAGACTGCGACGCGGGCGCTGCGGGACGGCGCCGACACGGACTGGATCGTCGCCGCCCTGCTCCACGATATCGGCGACGGGCTGGCGCCGCAGAACCACGACAAGGTCGCCGCCGAGATCGTGCGCCCGTTCCTGCGCGAGGAATGCACCTGGACGGTCGAGCATCACGGCGCCTTTCAGATGCTCTATTACGCGCATCACTACGGCTGGGACCGGAATGCCCGCGACGCCTATCGCGACAGCCGGCATTTCGCGACCTGCGACGCGTTCTGCGCGCGCTGGGACCAGGAATCCTTCGATCCGGGCTACAGGTGCGAGCCGCTGAGCCGGTTCGCGCCGCTGGTCGAAGAGGTCTTCGCGCGCAAGGCCTACGATCCGGCGGTGATCCGCGCGGGCGTCGCGATCGGACTGCCGTAGAGACTCCCTCTCCCGCTTGCGGCACGGCTGTGCGGGGAAAGTATTGCCGCCACGAGAACGAGTCTCGGGCGAGGCTTGTGCGTCTTTTGATGTCGTCATGCGCGGGCTTGACCCGCGTATCCACGTCGTT
>DATGFU010000713.1:0-3843 GCA_035308865.1 Allostellaceae bacterium
CCGAGACGTAGAACTCCTTGCCGGTGAGGAAGATGTCGCCGTTCAGCGTGACCAGATTCTGGCGCAGGCCGTCGATGAGAACGGCGGTGCCCTGACCCTGCGAGCGGTCGATCTGCACGCCGGGCAACCGCTGCAGGGCCTCCGCCACGTTCTGGTCCGGCAGCTTGCCCATGTCCTCCGGCGCCACCGATTCGATCGGCAGGTCGGAATTCCGCTTGTTGTCGAGCGCTTCTTCGAGGGAGTGCTTGAAACCGGTGACGACGATCTCTTCGGGCTGGCCGGAATTCGCCTGGGTCGGGCTCGCCTGGGCCGTCTGGTCGGGCGCGGCACCCGCGGCGGGAGCCGCATTCTGTGCGATGGCGGGCGCGGCAGCGGCGAGGATGAAAAGCGACGCGCCTGCGCGCAGCGCGGCCAGCGAGGTACGGCTTGAGTACGCCATGATGCGTTTTTCCCCCAGATGTTGTAAGATAAGCGCACAAACCTTACTTCGGACGAGTCAGCGGCGCTGTCCGTCCGGGACGCTCATATCCCAAATTGCGACCGGCACGATCCCCCTGCTCCGCGCAAGCGGCGCGGGAGGGCCAGATTACCGGAAAGCCTCGTCAGCTGGGTGCGGGAACCATGACAACCCTCCCTGGGCCGGATCGGCGCCGCTGCTCTTGTCAGCGTTGTCATTCCGAGATACAAGCGGATTGGCAGCGCTGTCAAGGCCCATTTAATATTTTCTTTTTGGTTTATGAACGGGGCGCAGCAGGCCGCTGCGGAGGCGCCTGCGGGTGCGGCGCAAGCGCTCAGGGCGCGGTATCGGGCTCACCCGCGCCTGCCAGCGCAGCGTCCAGGCGCTCGAGTTCCAGGCCCTTGGTTTCCGGGAAGAAACGCCACACGATGAGGAACTGCAAGGCCATGCACACAGCGAAAACGGCGAAGGGCAGTGCCCGGGTCGAGGCCGCGACCACCGGAAACAGGCCGGAGATCACGGCGTTACAGATCCAGTGCGTGGCGCTGCCGACGCCTTGGCCCCGCGCCCGCACGGGTGTCGGGAAAATCTCGCTGAGATAGACCCAGATCACTGCGCCCTGCGAGAACGCGAAGCTGGCGATGAACCCGGCCAGCATCCAGATCAGCAGCGACTGATGCCGGCCGAGCCCCATGATCGCGGCGACGCCGGCAAGCGCCACCACCATGCCGACCGATCCGGCGAGCAGCAGGGTCTTTCGGCCGAACCGGTCGATCGCCAGCATCGCCGCCACCGTGGCCGCGAGGTTGGTCGCTCCGATCGCCACCTGCTGCAGGTCCGACGATGTCGCGCCGAAACCGGCGGCCGCGAAGATGTCGCCGAGATAATAGAGGATCGCGTTGATGCCGGAGAGCTGATTGAAGGCGGCCAGCACGACTGCCAGCAGGATCGGCCGGCGATGGCGGCGCCACGACAGAAGCTCATCACGTGCGGCGGCCGGCGCGACGATCACCGTCATGCCGAGGCGGCGGAACGCGAGCTCGGCCTCGACGGAGCGGCCCTTTGCGGCCAGCCATCGCGGGCTCTGCGGGATCAGAAGGAGCAGCGCGAGGAACACGATCGCCGGCACCGCAGCGACGCCCAGCCGCCAGCGCCACGCCGCGTCGGCCGGCACGATCCCACCGACGACGTAGTTGCTGAGATAGGCGACCAGGATGCCCAGCACGATGTCGAACTGGAAGAAGCCGACCAGCGCGCCACGCCACGCGGCCGGTGCGATCTCGGAAATGTAGACCGGCGCCAGCACCGACGAGCCGCCGACCGCGATGCCGCCGACGAAGCGGAACGCCGCGAAGGTGGCGACGTCGGGCGCCAGCGCGCAGCCGATCGCCGAGGCGACGTAGAGCACGCCCACCAGCCGCAGGCAGTTGCGCGCGCCGTAGCGGTCGCCGGGAATGCCCATGGCCAGCGCACCGACGAGCGTGCCCCAGAGCGCGCTCGACACGGCGGCGCCGAGCCCGGCCGGCGACAGGCCGAACACTGTCCGCAGCGCCTGGGTGACGCCCGAAATCACGGCCGTGTCGAAGCCGAAGAGCAGGCCGGCGAGGCCCGCGATGACCACGATGCCCAGCCGTGTTCCGGTCATTCCGCCACGCCTCCCCGCCGATCCGCGCCGCGCTCGGCGGAATTCATAATTCAATTTTGCCTATCCTATCGCCGGCCCGCGTGGTGCTGGCAAGCCGCTGACGGGGCCAAACCCGGCGAGTTTGGGGAGGGATGAACAGATGCTAAGCCGGCTGATCATCTTCGGCATCGCCTGCGTGGCGACCTTCTCTGCGCGAGCGGCTCCGGCCCCGGACGAGAATTTCGGGCCGTACAACATGACCTTCCTCGCGGGCGGCATCGGCATGTCGCGGCCGCTGGCCCCGGCCTCGCCGGTGCTGGCGGCCGGCGCGCCCTGGTCGCTCTCGGGCTGGATCCGAGTCGATGTAGACCAGACGGGCCGCAGCGTCGTCGCGGCGGTCGGCGATCCAGCGCATGCCTGCCGCTGCCTCGTCCTCGACTCAGGCAGGCCGGGTCTCGCGCTCGGCGATGCGATCGTGGCCGGCGACACGGCAATGAGTGTCAAGGAATGGCACGCGATCGCCGCGAGCTATGACGGCCATGCCGCGCATCTCTATCTCGACGGCAAGGAGATCGCGGCCCGGCCAGCCGCCAGCCCGGCGTCGGCGCCGACGCTGACCCTGGCGCCGACTGGCGGCGCAGGGCATTTCGGCGGCTCGGTCGCAGAATTCACGCTGAAGGCGGGGGCTTTGACGCAAGGCGAGGTCGCCGCGCTGGCCCGGGCGAAGCCCGATTTCGATCTCGTCACCTTCACGCGCTGGGGCGTCGGCTGGCCCTGGCAGGTCAAGGCCTGGCGCGGGCTGCTGGCGCCCCAGGACGCCTGGACCCTGCCGCACGCCAAGGCCACGCCCGGCGCGCCGCTGGCGAAGCCGTTGCCTGAGACGGTACCGCTCCGCCTCGCTGGCGACGAAACCTGGACGGTCGGCGCCTGGCGCCTCGCCGAGGCGCCGAAGGTCGCGGCCTTGCCCGACCAACTATCGCGCTCAGGCTTCAAGGATGAGGCCTGGTATCCCGCGACCGTGCCCGGAACCGTGCTCACCACCCTCGTCGATCGCGGCGTCTACCCGGATCCCTATGTCGGCCTCAACAACATGGTGATCCCCGAGCGGCTGGCGCGCCAGGACTACTGGTACCGCACCGAGTTCGAGACGCCGGCCGCCCTCGATAGTCGGCACGGCACGCTGACCTTCAAGGGCATCAACTACGCGGCGGAGGTCTGGCTCAACGGCGAGCGCCTCGGCAGCATCACCGGTGCTTTCATCCGCGGCGTCTTCGACGTGACCGGCAGGCTCGTGCCGGGGAGGCGCAACGCGCTCGCCGTCCGCATCTCGCCGCCGCCCCATCCCGGCATTCCGCACGAGGAATCGATCGCCGCCGGGCCGGGCGAGAACGGTGGCAATCTCGCGATCGACGGGCCGACCTTCGTCGCCACCGAAGGCTGGGACTGGATCCCCGGCATCCGCGATCGCGACGCCGGCATCTGGCAGGACGTCGTGCTGTCGGGCAGCGGCCCTGTCCGGCTGCTGGACCCGAATGTCGTCACCCGCCTGCCCCTGCCCCGCCGTGACGAGGCCTCCGTCGAGATCACCGTGCCGGTCGAGGCCGCTTCCGCGACTGAAGCGACGGTCGAGGCCAAGTTCGAAGGGGTCGACGTGAGCAAGACGGTCGCCGTGCCCGCCGGCCGGTCGGAGATCAGGCTGACGCCGGCCGAGTTCCCGGCGCTCGATATCCGCAACCCGCGCCTCTGGTGGCCGAACGGGTAC
>DATGFU010000714.1:0-4049 GCA_035308865.1 Allostellaceae bacterium
CGGCGCTGACGGTGTTGATCTTCACCGTCGTGTTCGGCCGCATCGCGAGACTGCCGAGCTATGGCGTCCCCTATCCGCTGCTGGTGCTCGCCGGCATGCTGCCTTGGACCTTCTTCGCCACCGCTCTGACCGACGCGTCGAACAGCCTGATCAGCAACGCCAACCTGATCGGCAAAGTCTACTTCCCGCGCCTGATCGTGCCGGCGGCGACGGTGGCGGCGGCGTGCATCGACTTCCTCATCAGCCTGGCGCTGATGGCGGCGCTGATGGCCTGGTATCGCTTCGCGCCGGACTGGCGGATCACCGTCCTGCCGTTGTTCGCAATGCTGGCCGTGCTGGCGTCGCTCGGACCGGGGCTGTGGATCACCGCGGTGAACGTGCGCTACCGCGACTTTCGCTACGTGATCCCGTTCCTGGCGCAGTTCGGGCTCTACGTCTCGCCGGTGGGTTTCAGCTCCAGCGTGGCTCCGGCGCCCTGGCGGCTGATCTACGCGCTGAATCCGATGGTGGGCGTGATCGACGGCTTCCGCTGGTGCCTGCTGGGAACGCCGATCGACTGGCAGGCCGTCAGCGTCAGCGTCGCGGTGGTCGCCGTCATGCTCTGGGTCGGTGTCGGCCAGTTCCGCCGGCTCGAGAAGAGCTTCGCGGACCTGCTCTGATATGCCGTTCGAGGCGCCCGTACCCGACGTCGCCATCAGCGCCGAGGGGCTGGGCAAAAGCTTTCTGATCGGCCACCAGGCGGCGCGGGCCCAAGACTCGTTCCGCGAGATGATGGCGCGCCGGGCCCGTGCGCTCGGCCGCTCGGCGCTGGACGTGCTGCGCGGCCGTCCGCTGGTCGCCGGCGATGCGGTCGAGCAGTTCTGGGCGCTGCGCGATGTCTCGTTCGAGGTCAGACGTGGAGAAGTGCTGGGTGTGATCGGCCGCAACGGGGCCGGCAAGAGCACGCTGTTGAAGGTGCTCAGCCGCATCACCGAGCCCAGCGAAGGTCGCGCGGTGATCCGCGGCCGGGTCGCCAGTCTGCTCGAGGTGGGCACAGGGTTTCACCCGGAGCTGTCGGGGCGCGAGAACATCTATCTCAACGGCGCCATCCTCGGCATGACCCGCGCCGAAATCGCCGCCAGGTTCGACGAGATCGTCGCCTTCGCCGAAGTAGAGCGGTTCCTCGACACGCCGGTCAAGCGCTACTCGTCGGGCATGTACATGCGCCTGGCGTTCGCGGTGGCGGCGCATCTGGAGCCGGAGATCCTGATCATCGACGAGGTGCTGGCGGTGGGCGATCTGGCGTTCCAGCGCAAATGCCTCGGCAAGATGCAGGACGTCGCCCAGCACGGGCGCACGGTCATCTTCGTCAGCCACAACCTGCCCTCGGTCGTCGACCTCTGCGACCGGGCGATCCTGCTCGATCGTGGTCGAGTGGCCATGGCCGGTTCCAGCCACGAGGTCGCCGCGCACTTCCTCGCCAGCTTGCGCACGCAGCTCAGCGCCGGTGACATCTCGGCCTACCGCCATCCCTATCGTGATGAGGGCTGGGTCGACATCCGGGCCGTGAGCGTCTGCGGCGACGAGCTCGGCGGCGCCGTGGTCGAGCCCGGCGACGCCGTCGCGATCGACGTCGAACTCGCGGTGCTGAGGCCGGTCACCGACGGTATCGTCGTCGTCAACATCCTCGATGAGCGGCTCGAAATCGTCGCGACCTTCATGTCGTCGGACGACGGCCACTACTTCTCGGTCGGGCCGGGGGCGCACCGGGTGACCTGCGAGCTGGGGCCGTTGCCGCTGTCGCCGGGCGCCTACCTGGTCAACGTTGGCGTGGCGGCCACCGGCGGACGGCTCGCGTGGGACGCGGTGAAGGCCTTGCCCGGCTTTCGGATGGGGGGCGAACAGAGCGCCGCCTGGCTGCGCTGGCCAGAGCGGCCCGGCGTCGTGTTCCTGGACAAGTCCAGGTGGCGTTGAGGCGATGATCGGGCCGCTGAAATCCGCCATCCGACGAGGCGCCGGCGCACTGGGCTACAGCATCCGGCGCACCGATACCGAGCCCACGAAGCACTCGCTCGAGCTGGACAGCAACTACGCCGACATCCTCGCCCGCGTGACCCCGTTCACGATGACCAGCGCCGAACGGATCAGCGCCCTGGTCGATGCCGTTCGTTACCTTTCGGCGGCGAAGATCCCTGGCGCTGTCGTCGAGTGCGGCGTCTGGCGCGGCGGGTCGATGATGGCCGCCGCCCTGGCCCTGCTCGAGGCGGGTGACCTGCGCGACCTCTACCTGTTCGATACCTTCGCCGGAATGACCGCGCCGACCGCCGAGGATGTCGATCACGTCGGAGAGGCCGCCGCCGGGCTCTATGCCGCCTCCGTGGCTGACGACCATAACGCCTGGTGTTACGCGAGCCTGGAGGACGTGCGGCGCAACCTGCTTTCCACCGGCTACCCCGAGGACAAATGCCACTTCGTGCAGGGCGATGTCCTGGATACGGTCCCGCTCGCCGAGATGCCCGCCATCGCCCTGCTGCGGTTGGACACCGACTGGTACGAGTCCACCCGGCACGAACTGACGCACTTCTATCCGCGTCTCGCCAAGTCGGGCGTCCTGATCATCGACGACTACGGGCACTGGCAGGGCTGTCGCAAGGCGGTCGATGAGTACTTCGCCGACCATCCGCCGTTCCTATTCCGCATCGACTACACCGGCCGGATGGCGGTGCGCCCGTGAGCGCCGGGCCGGCCTGATGGGCATCAGCGTCCACGGCGCCAAGTTCCTGCTCTACGCGAGGGCCGCCGGCGTTGATTTCAGCGACATGGCCATGATCGGCCGCCAAGGGCTCTACGTCACGCCGGCGGAAATGCGCCAGGTCTTCGCGGCCGGGGGCGATGCCCTGAACGACACCGAAATCGCCGATATCTGCGACGGTTCGGACGGATATGCCGAGACGTTCTTCGCCCGCCTTGGCGCGCGGCGCGCCGACTCGTTCGACTATTCCAACTTCGAGTCGGCGACGGTCACGCACGACATGAACGAGCCGATACCCGCTCGCCATCATGGACAATATTCCTGTGTTCTCGACAGCGGTTCTCTCGAACACATCTTCAATTTCCCCTGCGCCATCAAGAATTGCATGGAGATCGTGAAGATCGGAGGCCATTTCATCTCGATCACACCAGCGAACAATTTCTTCGGACACGGCTTTTACCAATTCAGCCCGGAGCTGTACTTCACGGTCCTGTCGGCCGAGAACGGGTTCGAGATGCAGACAATGATGGCGTTCGAGGAGACCAAGGACGCGGTTTGGTACGACGTCCGCAGCCCGCAAGAGGCGTGCGAGCGGGTGACCTTGCTGAACGCCCGGCCAGTCTACCTGTGCATGATCGCCAGGCGGCTGGCGGCGAAGCCGATCTTCGAGCGTACGCCGCAGCAGAGCGACTATCTGGCCCGCTGGAATCCCGGGCCGCCGCTTCCCCCGTCGATCGCGACCGGCCCCGTCAGGCGACCGCTGCCGATCCGCCTGGCGAAGCGCGTCTTGCCAGCCGGGGTGAGGCAGTCAATCCGCGAGGCGTTCGCGCGTCCGCCACCGCCGGTGGCGAAGCCGGGTTTCGACCCGAAGTTCTTCCGGCGCATCGGACCCGGGCCCGGGCGGCCGGAAGCGGCCGAGGACTGAAGCCCGGCATGTGCGGCATCTTCGCCTCCGTCGGCTTCGAGCCGGACCAGCACTGCATCGACATCGTGAGTCACCGCGGTCCGGATGGGCAGGGGTGGATCGAGTTCGAGAGCGGGACCGGGCCGGTCTGCCTGGGCCACCGTCGGCTGGCGATCATCGATCTCGACGCGCGGTCCAACCAGCCGATGAGCTGCGACGACGGCCGCTTCTGGCTGACCTTCAACGGCGAGATCTACAATTTCATCGAGCTGCGCGACGAGTTGATCGGCCGTGGCGTCGCCTTCAACACCACGTCTGACAGCGAGGTGCTGCTGCAGGCCTATGCCGCGTGGGGCGAGGCGGCCTTGCAAAAGCTGCGCGGCATGTTCGCCTTCGTCATCTACGACCGCGAGC
>DATGFU010000715.1:0-17228 GCA_035308865.1 Allostellaceae bacterium
CGGCAGCGTTCGCGTCTCGCCCGGTATGTTCGACACGAAGGTGATGGTGGCACCGAACTCGCCGAGCGATTTCGCGAAGCCGAGCAGCGAGCCGGCAAGAATGCCGGAGGCACCCAGCGGCAAGGTCACGGTGGCGAAGACGGCGAGCGGCGGGGCGCCGAGCGTCGCGGCGGCCTGCTCCAGCCGGCGGTCGATCGCCTCGAATCCCAGCTGGATCGACCGCACCATCAGCGGGAATCCCATCACCGCCGCCGCCAGCGCCGCGCCGGTCCAGCGGAAGGCGAAGACCAGACCGAAGGTCGAATCGAGCCAAGCGCCGATCGGCCCGTGCCGGCCGAACAGCAAGAGCAACGCGTAACCGGTGACCACCGGCGGCATCACCAGCGGCATGTGGACGAGGGCGGTCAGGATGAATCGCCCCGGCAGCCGGGGCCGTGCGAGCAGCCAGGCAATTCCCAAGGCCGGCAACAGGCTGGCGATCACCGCCCAGCAACCGACCTTGAGGCTGAGCCCGATGGCCTCCTGCTCCAACGGCGACAGATCCGGCATCGCCTAGCGCTGCCGGTCGCCAAACATCCAGCCGCCGCTCGTCAGGAAGCCTTTGCCGCCTTGGCCACCTTCTTCTGCGCCTTTTCGATCGCCTTGGCGGCCCGCTTGTGCGGCGTGTCGACCTTCTCGCGCGCCAAGTAATCGAGCCCGACACCGATCAGCAGGAACATGGCGAAGGCCCAGAGGGCGAAGAAAATCCCGAACGGCGGCCACCAGCTCGGCCCGTATTGGAAGATGAACCAACCGTGAAAGTCGTCGGGCGCGCCGGGCGACACCATGTTCCAGAGATCGGCGAAGGTTTTCGGATGGAAGCCGTGATCGGTTCCGAATGCCGCGAACAGATCGCGGCTCAGCAGGATCACGGCGAGAGCAATGAACGACCAGCCGACCATGCGGATGACAAAGAACATGGACCGATCCATACCTTCCAAAGGAAGCCGACACCGGCTTGATGGAAAATCGTAACACGCGTGGGGGCTCCTCCGCCAGTCACTGGCCTCGCCGACGGCGATTCCGCGGGTTCGCAACGGTGGCAAGCGCGCGCCACATGGCAGGAAATGCCGGGCTCGGGCTATCTTCGCCCTCCGACAGCCCTGATGACCGACCCCGCCATGCCCCAGGACTCCGCCTCGGCCGGCCACTACGGAATCGGCGCCGCCGTCCCCCGAACGGAGGACGAGGTCCTGTTGCGCGGGCTGGGGCGCTACACGGACGATATCGATCTCCCGGGCCAGGCCTTCGCCGCGATGGTCCGGAGTCCGTTCGGCCACGCCCGGATCCTCGGGATCGACTCGGCAGCGGCGCTGGCGGTGCCGGGCGTGCTTGCCGTCTATGACGGCCGCGACCTGATCGATGCCGGCCTCGGCGGGGTCGTGCCGATGGCGGGGGTGCCCAATTACGACGGCACGCCGATGCACGCGCCGACCCGGCTGCCCCTGCCGATCGACCGCGCCCGCTTTGTCGGCGAGGTTCTGGCCTTCGTCGTCGCCGAGACCGACACGGCCGCGCGCGAGGCGGCGGAGCTTGTCGCGCTCGATCTCGATCCGCTGCCCGCCGCGGCCACGGCGGACGCTGCGCTCGCCCCGGGAGCAGTGCTCGTCCACGACACCGTCGCCGGCAATGTCGCGGTCGACTACCGCTGGGGCGATGCCGACGCCGTGGCCGAGGCCTTCGCGACCGCCGCCCATGCCGTTCGGCTCGAGCTCGAAAGCAATCGCGTGGTGGCCAACCCGCTCGAGCCGCGGGCGGCACTCGGCGATTACGATCCGGCGAGCGGGCGCTGGACGCTTCACACCCCGTCGCAGGGCGTGTTCTCGATCCGCTCCGTGCTGGCGCGAGAGGTGCTGAAAGTGCCGGTCGAGCGGTTGCGCGTGCTGACCGACAAGGTCGGCGGCTCGTTCGGCATGAAGATCGCGGTCTTCCCCGAACAGGCGATGGTGCTGTTCGCCGCGCGTGCCCTGAAGCGCCCGGTGAAATGGCGCGACGACCGATCAGGCGCGTTCCTTGCCGATCATCACGGACGCGATTCAGCGATGACGGCCGAGCTGGCCCTGGATGCGGAGGGGCGATTTCTCGCCGTCAGGCTCACCGGCTGGGGCAATCTGGGCGCCTGGCCGGTGGCGGCGCTGCCCTTCACCGTCAACGCGGTCAAGAACGTGGTCGGGGTCTACGGCACGCCGCTCCTCCATGTCGCGACGCGGGGCGTCTACACCAACACGGTACCGGTCGGCGCCTATCGCGGTGCCGGAAGACCCGAGGGCAACTACTACATGGAACGGCTGATCGATGCCGCGGCCATGGCGACCGGCATCGATCGGCTCGCGCTCAGGCGGCTGAACCATATTCCGCCGGACGCCGTGCCTTATGCCGCGCCGTCGGGGATGCGCTACGACAGCGGCGACTATCCTGCCGTCTTCGGCGACGCGCTGCGTCTCGGCGATTGCGCTGGCTTTCCCGAGCGGCGGCGCGAGAGCACGGCCCGCGGCCGGCTGCGCGGGCTCGGCATCGCCAGCTTCCTCGAGGTGACGGCGCCTTCGGTGAAGGAGATGGGCGGCATCCGTTTCGAGCGCGACGGCACGGTCACCATCACCACCGGCACGCTCGACTACGGCCAGGGCCACGGCACCACCTTCGCGCAGGTCGTGGTGGAGCGGCTCGGTATCCCGTTCGACTGCGTGCGCCTCGTGCAGGGCGACAGCGACCAGCTGGTCGCCGGTGGCGGGTCGGGCGGCTCGCGCTCGATCATGGGCAGCGGCACGGCCTTCTTCCGGGCGGCCGACGAGGTCATTGAGCACGGCCGGCGCCTCGCCGCCCACTATCTCGAAGCGGCGGTCGCCGATATCGAGTTCGGCCGCGGCCGCTTCACCATCGTTGGCACCGACCGCTCGATCGGGATCATGGATCTGGTCCGGCAGATCCGGGACGACGCGGCGCTGCCCGAGGATCTGCCGCGGGCGCTCGACGCGACGCTCGTGACCGATTCACCGCCTTCCGCCTTCCCCAATGGCGCCCACGTTGCCGAGGTGGAGATCGACCCGGAGACCGGCGAGACCCAGGTCGTCCGCTACGCCATGGTCAACGATTTCGGCACGGTGGTGAACCCGCTTATCGTGCAGGGCCAATCGCATGGCGGCGTCGTGCAGGGCATCGGCCAGGCCCTGATGGAACGCACGATCTACGACTCGCACGGGCAGCTGGTGACCGGATCGTTCCTCGACTATGCCCTGCCGCGGGCCGCCGACGTGCCGAGCTTCGCCTATGCCGAGCGCCCCGTGCCGGCGACGACCAATCCGTTGGGGGTCAAGGGCTGCGGCGAGGCCGGCTGCACCGGCGCGTTGCCGGCGGTGATGAGCGCCGTGCTCGATGCGCTGGCGCCGCTCGGCATCCGCCACATCGACATGCCGGTGACGCCCGAGAAGGTGTGGCGGGCGATCCGGGACGCCGCGTCGTCTACCTGACCAAGCGCTCCGGGACGCCCGTCGTCCCTTTGGCCGTCTCGCGGCGACCGCCGGTGTCGTGATACCGACCGTCGGCCGAACCCGACGGGAGCAGCATGTCCGAGACCACGGCGCATCTTCATCGCATCGTCATCGTCGGCGGCGGAGCCGGCGGGCTGGAGCTGGCGACGTCGCTTGGCGACACGCTCGGGCGGCGCAGCCAGGCCGAGATCATGCTGGTCGACCGGGCGCGCACGCATCTCTGGAAGCCGCTGCTGCATTCGGTGGCGGCCGGCAGCATCGATGTCGAGATGCTGGCGCTCGACTACCTGGCGCAGGCGCACTGGCACCATTTCCATTACCGCTACGGCGAGCTGGTCGGGCTCGACCGAGCCCGCAAGGAGATCCGGCTGGCGGCAACGTTCGACGAGGACGGCGTCGAGATCACGCCGGCGCGTGCGCTCGAATACGACACGCTCGTCATCGCCGTCGGCAGCGTGACCAACGATTTCGGCACTCCCGGCGTCGCCCGCTACGCGATCCCGCTGGAGACGCCGGAGCAGGCGGTGCGCTTCAACCACAAGCTCGTCAACGCCTGCATCCGCGCCGATGCGCAGGCCGAGCCGGTGCGGCCGGGCCAGCTCCATGTCGCGATCATCGGCGCGGGCGCCACCGGCACCGAGCTTGCCGCCGAGCTGCACCAGACCACCCGCGAGGTCGTCGCCTTCGGCCTGAGACGGATCGATCCCGAGCGCGACTTCCGGATCACTCACATCGAGGCCGCGGACCGCATCCTGCCCGCCCTGCCGACGCGGATCGCCGCGGCGACCGCGCAGCTGCTCGACGGGCTCGGCATCGTGATCCGGACGGGCTCGCGGGTAACCGGGATCCGGGCCGACGGGGTGGAACTCGCCGACGGCGGCTTCGTGCCGTCGGAGCTGGTGATCTGGTCGGCGGGGGTGAAGGGACCCGACGTGCTGGCGCGGCTCGACGGGCTCGAGGTCAACCGCGCCGGGCAGCTGGTGGTGACTCAAGCGCTCCAGACGACCGGCGACGCCGACATCTTCGCCTTCGGCGACTGCGCCGCCTGCCCGCGCCCCGGCGAGTCGGCACCGGTGCCGCCGCGCGCCCAAGCGGCCCACCAGCAGGCCGCGCATCTTGTCCGCACGCTCAGGCGACGGCTCGCGGGCCTGCCGCCCGAACCGTACAACTACCGGGATTTCGGTTCGCTGGTGTCGCTCGGACGCTACTCGACGGTGGGCAACCTGATGGGCTTCCTCGTCGGACGCAGCTTTTTCATCGAGGGCTGGTTCGCGCGCCTCACCTACCGCTCGCTCTACAAGATGCACGAGGCGGCGCTGCACGGGACGTGGCGCATGCTGCTCGCGACGCTGGGGCGCACGCTCGGCCGGCATGCCAGCCCGGTCGTGAAGCTGCACTGAGTCGGATGCCGCCTCCGGTGATCGCTCTTCTCGTTCCGGTCAGCCGAAGGTGAAAGCGTAGGCCCGCACGCCCGGATTGAGAAACCGGATCTCGAAGAGGTGGTCGGCGATCGACCCGTCCTGCCGCACCAGCTGGTAGAGGCGCTGGCTGGTCACCGTGCCCTTGCCGTTGGCATCGGTATCGGTGCCGTGGCTCGCGCCGGGTGCTGCCCCGTCGATCGTGACCTGGAAGCGCACCGGCTTGCCGTCCGCGGCGGGACCGAGCACGAGATGCAGGTCGCGCGCGTGGAAGCGGTAGCGGATGCTGCCGTCCGCCGTGTCGAGCGAGGCATGCTCCGGCCCGACGGTCCAGTCGCCGGCGAGCGACCAGTCGTTGAGCCGGGGCATGCCGGGCTCGTAGACATGGGCGGCATCCCGCACGGCGCCGCTGGGCGAGACGAAGTTTTCGGCGCGCTCGTAGCCGATATAGGTCTCGCCCGATTCGACGTCGCGCAGGTCGGGCGCCGCCTCGACACCGGTCGCAGCGACCGGCACCAGCCCGCCCGGCGCGCTCTTGCCGGCCTCGGCCAGGAGCTGTTGGATAATCTTCTCGGATTCGTCGTATTCGCCCTCGCCGAAATGGTGGTGGCGGATCCGGCCCTGCGCATCGATGAAGTAGTGCGCCGGCCAGTAGTTGTTATTGAAGCCGCGCCAGATCGCATAGTCGTTGTCGATCGCCACCGGGTAGCTGATCTTGAGGTCCGCGACCGCCTTGCGGACATTGTCGATGCTCTTCTCGAAGGCGAATTCGGGGGCGTGGACGCCGATCACGACAAGACCCTGGTCCTTGTACTTCTCGGCCCAGGCGCGGACGTAAGGGATCGCGCGCAGGCAGTTGATGCAGGAATAGGTCCAGAAGTTGACCAGCACGACCTTGCCCTTGAGCGCTTCCGGCGTCAGCGGCGGCGAGTTCAGCCATTCGGTGGCACCGGCGAGCGACGGGAACGTGCCTTCCGTCGGCAGGGTCCCGCCGGCCGCCGGCTTCGCCTTCATCATCATGGCGCCGCCGCCATCGTTCATCACCACCGATTCAGGCGCCGGACGTAGCTTGTCGACGAGGCCCTGCTCCAACGACGTGGTGCTGGCGAGCGACAGCGAGGTGAGGAGGCCGGTGTCGAGGCCGAGGGCGATCGCGGCGACGCCGGCCAGCACCGCGATGCCGAGCACCTGCCGGATGCGCTCGCCGACGCCCAGCGACCGCTTCATCGCGGCGAAGACGCGCGCGCCGGCGAGCAGCGCGAGCGCCAGCGAGGTCGCCGCACCCAACGCATAGGCGAGCAGCAGCAGCGAGGTGTGAATGCTGGCGCCTCTGAGCGCGGCGCCGGTCAGGATCAATCCCAGCACCGGCCCGGCGCAGGGTGCCCAGAGGAGGCCGGTCGCCACGCCGAGCAGCAGCGACGGCAGGATCGCGCCACCACCCGATTCGGCCGAGGCCGACAGACGTCCGCCGAGTTCCACCAGCGGCTGGGTCAGCCGCTCTGCAAGCGCCGGCACCAGCAGCGCCAGGCCGAACAGTGCCAGTAGGACGAGCGCCGCGATCCGACCATAGGCGTTGGCCGCGACCGCCCAGCCGCCGCCGACCGCGGCCAGCGTGGCGACCAGCGCGAAGGTCGCCGCTATGCCGAAGAGCATCGGCAGGCCGCTTCTGAGGAATGGCCGGTCCGCGCGGGCGAAGACGAAGGGCAGCACCGGCAGGATGCACGGGCTGAGAATGGTCAGCACGCCGCCCAGATAGGCGAGCAGGAAGACGAGCATGTTCGCCTGCCTCAGGCCGCCGCCGGCTTGAAGGTCAGGGCGAGCCCGTCCATGCAGTAGCGCAGCCCCGTCGGCTGCGGCCCGTCATCGAAGAGATGGCCGAGATGGCTGCCGCAGCGGCGGCAATGCACCTCCGTCCGCTCCATGAAGTAGGACTTGTCGGATTTGGTGGCGACGGCGTTCGGCAAGGACTGCCAGAAGCTCGGCCAGCCCTCGCCGGGATCGTATTTCGTCTCCGAGGAGAAGAGATCGAGGCCGCAGCCGGCGCAGGCATAGATGCCGCGGCGGTCTTCCTTGTTGAGCGGGCTGGAGAAAGGCCGCTCCGTCGCGGCCTTGCGCAGCACCGCATATTGGTCCGGCGTCAGGAGCTTGTGCCACTCCTCGTCGGTATGGGCGACCTCGAACACCTCATCGGCGCGCGACGCCGCAACCCGCCACAGCGGGCCCATCACGGCGCCGATCCCGGCCACGCCGGCCGCCAGGAGCACCCGTCTCGTCAACATCGTGTCGATCCTTCAATGGAACGCATCTGCAGCTTGGTCCGGCAACGCCGCCAAACGTTACATGGGAAGCTGCGCGGCCCGCAGCGCATGCATCCGGGACAGAACTGGATCGCGGATCATCCCCGCCGCACCCGGAACAGGCAGCTAGAAGGCCGATGCCGTCAGCGTCACGTCCGCGTTCTTCCAGGCGACCGAGAACTCGCTCCGGACGGCGGCCGCATCGTCCTTGCGGCCCTGCGCATCGAGCGCCTGGGCGAGGCCGTAGAGCGCCCAGCCATTGGCGGGATTGCGCCGCAGATCCTCGCGATAGGCGGTTTCGGCTTCGGCGGCGCGGCCGGATTCGAGCAGGGCGCGACCGAGCAGGTGCCGGCTCGGGAAGAAGGCGTCCGACGGCTCGTCATAGGCGAGCCGATCCTCACGGGCGACCGCCTCGGTCAGCAGCCGGACGGCGTCGTCATGTCGGCCTTGCGCCCGGGCGACGGCGGCTTGGGCCTTCAACAGCGCGATGCCGAATATCTCCTTCTCGCTGTTGAACCCTGCCTGGCGGCCGGGATCGGTCGTCTCGGCCAGGGTCTTCAGCCGGGCAAGCTGTGCCGAGGTCTCGTCGATCCTTCCCTTGGCGGCCAGCGCCTCGATCCGGGCGGCGAGGTAGCCGGCCGTCATTCCGGGGATGCCTTCGCCGGGCTCGGGCTCTGCCAGGATGTCGTCCCACAGCCCGAACCGCACCATCGATACGTAGAGCGACGCGACGGTCCAGTCGCTGCCCGGCATGGCGGCCAGCATCTCGTCCGGCGCCACGCCGCGAAGCTTGCGGACCGAATCGATCGTCTCGCCGCGCCGGCCTTCCATCGCCGCCGAGAAGGCCTCGAAGTGGTAATTATGCGCCGTGTACATGGCGTAGTAGTCCGGCGGCGTCGTCTTGGCGAAATAGGCGAGATCCGCGGCCGCGCCCTTGCGGTTGGCCTCGGCGGCCTCGGCGTAGCGGCCGACCCGCTGGAAGATATGAGCCGGCATGTGCTCGAGGTGCCCGGCCGCCGGCATCATCCCGCGCAGGCGCTCGGCGGCGGCGACGCCCCGCTCGGGATGGGGCGACGCCTCGACGGCATGGACGTAGTAATGATTGGCGCCGGGATGCGACGGATCCTTCGCGAGCACGGCTTCGAGCCGGGTCAGGATCGCCTCGGTGCCGGGCGCAGGCGTGCCGTCAAGCCGCCACAGTTTCCAGGCATTGACGGTCATGGCCGCTTCGGCGGCGAGGGTCTGGACGTCGAGATCGTCAGGGTAATGCTGCGCGACGGCGGTCATCGCCTCGGCATAGGCGGCGAGGGTCGGCTCTTCGTCGGCGGGCGGTGCCGGTGCCGGGTAGCGCTTCGCCAGGGCGTCGATCAGCGCGCGCTCGACCGGCGAGGCGTGCTGGCCTTGCACCTTTGCCGCCTGAAGCGCGTCCCACGCGACCTGCGCCCGTTCGGCGGCGGCTGTCGGCAAATTGTAGTTGGGGCCGACGGTGAGCGCGACGCCCCAGAAGCACGCGGCACACGTGGGATCAATCTCGGCAGCCCGTGCGAAGGAGCGCGTCGCCTCGTCGTGGTTGAACGCCCAGAGGAACCGCATGCCCTGGTCGAAATA
This sequence comes from Allostellaceae bacterium, assembly GCA_035308865.1. Classification (GTDB taxonomy): domain Bacteria; phylum Pseudomonadota; class Alphaproteobacteria; order ATCC43930; family CGMCC-115725; genus DATGFU01. The sequence goes on from DATGFU010000715.1 coordinate 8,851, forward strand.
GGACTGGGCCTCGGCGGAGGCGGTCGTCGCCTTGCGGTGGAAGCTGCCGAGCCCGTCGAAGATCTGCGCACCCTTGGCCCAGCCCGCCACCGTTGCCGGTGCGCCGGCCGCCAGCGCGGGACTCTTGCACAGCGCGGCAGGCGCAGGCTTGTCGGCGGCGATCGCATGAGGGAGCGAGGCCAGCAGCAAACCGAGCAACGGTACCACCCGACGTCTCATTTGCTCTCCCCTTCGTCCGAGCCGGCCGCATGCATCCTAGACCGTCGCCGGTCTTGCGCAAAAGGCGCGCGCCGCTCCCCTTGCCGCGCGCTTCGATGTCCGCTAAGCCCACCTTATGCAGGGGATCGGGGGCGGTTCTGAGGATGCGGGCACAGCCGCGCGCGGCGGGGACGCCGCGTGAGCGACCTCGTCCGGAGCGGCAGCTTTACCGTTCTGATCATCCGGGTCGAGAACCCGGCCGATCCCGAGTTCGAAAGCCGGCTTGCCGAGCATGTTTCGCGCAACCCGGGCTTCTTCGCGAATGCGCCGGTCGTCCTCGACATCAAGGGGTGCGAGGCGCTTGCCACGGTCGACGAATTCGAGAAGCTGCGGGCGCTCTTGAGGCGCCAATACCTGATCCCGATCGGCATCCAGAACGGCAATGCCACCCAGGTGCGGGCGGCGGCGAATGCGGGAATGGCCTCCTTTGCTGCCGCCGGACCACCGCGCCAAGCCGAGTCGCCCCCTCAGGCCGAGCCGGAACCGGCTGCCGCACCGCAAGCGGCGGCACCACCCGTCGCCGCCGGTCGCACCCGAGTCGTCACCCAGCCGGTGCGCTCGGGAACCCAGATCTATGCCAAGGGCGGCGATGTGCTGGTGCTGGCGGCAGTGAGTCCCGGCGCCGAGGTGATCGCCGACGGCCATGTCCATATTTACGGCGCGTTGCGTGGCCGCGCGATTGCCGGGGCCAGCGGCGACCGGGAGGCGCGGATTTTCGTGGGCAAGCTCGAAGCGGAGCTGTTGTCGGTCGCCGGCCACTACCTGGTCAGCGAGGCGATCCCGACCGAGCTGCGGGGTCAGCCGGTGCAGGTGGCGCTCGTCGAGGACAAGCTGGTTGTGACACGTACGTGACTCGTAGACCATATCCGTAGTAGGCTCCGGTCACCGGACCCGCTAGGATTTGAGTCGCCTATCGAAGGAGGATCGCTTGGCCAAGGTCATCACCATCACGTCCGGCAAGGGCGGGGTCGGCAAGACCACCACCTCGGCCGCCTTCGCCACCGGTCTTGCCCAACGCGGGCACAAGACCGTGGTGATCGATTTCGACGTGGGCCTGCGCAATCTCGACCTGATCATGGGGGTCGAGCGCCGCGTGGTGTTCGATTTCATCAACGTCATCAACGGCGACGCCAACCTCAACCAGGCGCTGATCCGCGACAAGCGGGTCGACAAGCTCTACATCTTCCCGACCTCGCAGACCCGCGACAAGGACGCGCTCAAGAAGGACGGCGTCCTGAGGGTGATGGACGAGCTGCGCAACACGTTCGACTACATCATCTGCGACAGCCCGGCCGGGATCGAGCATGGCGCCATCACCGCGCTCTATCACGCCGACGCGGCGGTGATCGTGACCAATCCCGAGGTCTCGTCGGTCCGCGACTCGGACCGCATCCTCGGCATGCTGGCCTCGAAGTCGCGGCGGGCCGAGCGCGGCGAAGCGCCGGTCGAGGAATACCTTCTGCTCACCCGCTACTCCCCGGACCGGGTGGAGAAGGGCGAGATGCTGTCGATCTCGGACGTGCAGGAGATCCTGTCGGTGCCGCTGATCGGCGTGATTCCCGAATCGGAATCGGTGCTGAAGGCCTCCAACACCGGAACGCCGGTCATCCTCGACCAGGACTCGGCGGCGGGCCGGGCCTACGAGGATGCGGTGGCGCGTTTCATGGGCGAGCAGCGCGAGATGCGCTTCGTCAGGGCCGAACGGCGCGGCTTCCTCCGGGCACTCTTCGGGCGGGCGTGATGAGCATCCTCGATCGTCTCTTCGGACGGCGGCCGCGCAGCGCGGCGGTCGCCAAGGAGCGCCTGCAGATCGTGCTGCAGCACGAGCGGGCCGGGCGCTCGGCGCCCGACTTCCTGCCGATCCTGCAGCGCGAGATCCTGGCGGTCGTGGGCAAGTATCTCGACGTGACCGACGACATGATCCAGGTCGACCTGGAGAAACGCGGCGAGATTTCGATGCTCGAGATCAACGTCGAGCTCGACAAGGCGAAGATCAAGCCGCGTCCGCCGGAACGCAAAGTAGAAGAAGGGTTCGTCCGCTGGACAGCGCCGGCGGGGTAGGACTTGGCGGAACGCGCCCCGCTTGTCCGCCCTACAGGTGCGTAGGGCGGAAAGGCGGAGCGCATTCCGCCGCCGATGTCAGCTCATCGTCGACTGGCGCTCGATCTGGGCGACCTTGTCGTTGAGCGACTGGAGAAGGCCGTCATAGCCGGCCCGCCGGAACACCGCCGAGAACTCCGAACGCCGAGTCGCCAGCTCGCTGATCGTACCGGTCATGAAGATGTCGACCACCTGCCAGTTGCCGTCGCTCTGGCGCGTCACGTAGCTGAGGTCGACCGGCGAGCCGTCGGACTTGACGAGTTTCGTCTCGACGAGCTGGCCGCTGCCGAACGGGCGGGCCCCCGTCTCGACGAAGCGCTCACCCGAATACCCGTCGAACCGCTCGGCATAGGTTGCCGCGATGAACCGGCCGAAAGCCTCGGTCAGCGCGTCCTGCTGGGCCGGAGTCAGCCCGGACCAGCCGCTGCCGACCGCGATTTGCGTCATCATCCGGACATTGAAGTCCCGGCGGACCAGCGGCTCGATCTTGGCATAACGGCCCTTGTAGCCGAGCTGCTTCGCATTCTGCATGACGTCGAGAAGCGTGCCGTCGAGATGCTTGACCACCTCGATGGGGGCAGCGTCGGGCTCGGCGGCGAACGCCGGGGCCACGGCCGAAAGGAGGAACGCGCCTGCTGCGAGGCGCCCGAGCGTGCGGGCACCGAACCGAACAAACATAGTAATACTCCCCGTGCCTGGATATGCGTCACCCGGCGTCGTCGCCTTGGCGTCGCACGTGGTCTCACTCGGTTCCGGATCTTGGAGGGGGCCGGTTCATCCCGAACGCCCTACCCCTATACGCGATCACGCTGCGCCGCAGCAAGAACCGATGCAAGCCATATGGGACGGCTGACGCGGATCGCACCCTGTGCGAAAAGCATTCCGGCTCTGCAAATTGACGCAGGGCGACGGCATTGAATTCAGGACGGCACCCGCTCGTGTATCCCCCGATCGAACCCTTTGCCAGCGGACGACTCCCCGCCGGACCACATGAGCTCTACTGGGAGCAATGCGGGAACCCGGAGGGCCGGCCGGTCGTCTTCCTTCATGGCGGGCCCGGTTCCGGCGCCAGCACCGCACACCGCCGGTTCTTCGATCCGGCGCATTACCGGATTGTGCTGTTCGATCAGCGGGGTGCAGGCAGATCGACGCCGACCGCATCGCTGGTCGACAACACGACGCCGCATCTGGTCGCCGATATCGAGTCGTTGCGGAACCGTCTCGGAATCGAGCGCTGGCTCGTCTTCGGCGGATCCTGGGGATCGACACTGGCGCTGTCCTACGGCCAGGCGCACCCCGAGCGCTGCGCCGGCTTCGTGCTGCGCGGCATCTTCCTCGGCACGCCGCGCGAGATCGACTGGTTCCTCCACGGCATCGCCACGATCTTCCCCGAGGTCTGGCATGAGTTCGCGTCATTCCTGCCGGAGGTGGAGCGATCGGATCTCCTGGGCTCCTATCTGCGGCGACTCGGTGATCCCGATCCGGAGGTCCACATGCCGGCGGCGCGGGCCTGGGCGCGCTACGAGGGCACCTGCTCCACGCTGATGCCGAGCGTGGACACCGTGGCGAGCTTCACGGCCAACAAGATGGCCCTCGGGCTGGCCCGACTCGAGGCGCACTACATGGCGAACGGCATGTTCATGCCGGAAGCCGGGCTGCTGGCGGGCGTCGACAGGCTGCGCGCCATCCCGGCGACGATCGTGCAGGGCCGCTACGACGTGATCTGCCCGATCCGTACGGCCGATTCGCTCCATCGCGCCTGGCCCGAGGCAGAATATGTGATCGTACCGGATGCGGGGCACTCGGCCATGGAGACCGGGACGCGCGCCCAGCTCGTTGCTGCGACCGATCGAATGCGTACCGCCGCGAAGTATTGAGTGCGATGACATTAGGTGGCTTCGACCTAATGTCTGAATCGCACTCTGATTCAAATATCTAGAGACGGATTCAGCGATCAGGTCGAATCGACCTGATCGCATCCGGCTCAAGCTCGACTCGCGTCTTCAGTAGGACACGGCTTGCTCCCAGCTCAGATCGTCGGGCCCGGCGACCTTCCTCAGCCGCGGCACGGTGTAGGGCGTCTCCTTGGGCGCGCCGAACATGTTGATCGACACGATACCGGCGAAGACGTTCTCGGGATTGCCCGCGAAGTTGCGTGGATTGAACAGCGGCGGCGTGTGCCACCACAGATCGTACTCAAGCTCCTGCAAGAGGGAGATGAGGCGTGGAGAGCGCTCCTTGCGGTCATTCTCGACATAGAGAAGCGGGCGCGTCCGCGCGATCAGCTCCCGCGCGCCCTGCAGCACCTCGACCTCCATGCCTTCGACGTCGATCTTCAGGAGCCGGAGGGCCTTGAGGCCGAGGCTGTCCAGGGGCATCACGAGCACATCCTCGCCCGCGTCCGCGCCCAGGGCGACGCCGCCGAAATTATAGGCGGCGGCATAATCGAGCGGCGGCACCTTCAGCGTTCCCCGCCTGGCGCCGGCCGCGGCGCGGTAGCTGACGACGTTGAACAGCTCGTTCAGCGCGAGATTGGCGCACAGGAACTGGTGGATGATCCGCTGCGGCTCAAAAGCGACGACGAGTCCCTGCGGCCCCACGAGCCGCGCGAGATGGACGGTATGAGCCCCGATATTGGCCCCGACCTCCACCGCGACATCGCCCGGCCGCAGTGCGCGAGAGAACAGCTCGACCTCGAACTCACTGAACTCCCCGTAAAGCTCGAGCGCACGTCCGATATACTGGTCGCGCCGGAGATACAGCATCCGCCCGCGCCGGCATTCCTTGAGCGCAGTGAGCGGCCGGTCGGGCGGCGGCGGGTTCTTCTCGATCCCGGTATCGGCCATCGGCGTCCCGACCCCCCTCTGGTGCTCGGGCCTGCATCGTGCCATTGATCCGGCGCCGCGACCATCGGGCGCGAAGCGCTAAACCGAATCGACGCGGTGTCCCGGCTCGCTTAAGCTGCGCCGACCACCGTTCCAGGGAGAACATTGGTGACAGCATTCCGCCGCATCGTGGGTCTAGCCGTCGGACTGGCTGCAGCCCTTGCCGTCCCCGCGAGGGCCGACGGTATCTCGCTCGGCAGCCCGAACGATCCGAACTACTTCGAGCTCGGCGCCGGCGGCTACGACATCTTCCACAACTATACGGCCGGGGTGTTCCGCGGCGAGTTGCGCTTCAGCTCGAAACTGTGGGTGCTGACGCCGATCATCGGCGGCGAGGTGACCACCGACGGCGGTCTCTACGGCTATGGCGGGTTCGCCCTGGACCTTCACCTCGGCAGTCATTGGCTGCTGTCGCCCAACGAGGCGGTCGGCGCCTGGGCGCGCGGCGACGGCAAGAATCTCGGCTCCGTGGTCGAGTTCCGCAGCGGCGCCGAGCTCGACTACCAGTTCGACGATGCCTCCCGGCTGGGCTTCAGCTTCCACCACATCTCCAATGCCGGGATCGGCAAGCACAATCCCGGCGAGGAGGAGGCGCTCGTCCTCTATTCGGTTCCGTTCGGCTGGTAGGGCGGTTCCGCCGCCTCAGGCGGGCTTGCGCACAAGGTGCCGCGCGAAGTCCGGCATCTGGCGGAAGGCGAGGTGGAGATCGCCGGTGAGCGACGCGACGCGGTAGCCCTCCCGGGCCCAGGCCAAGGTCAGCGCGCGGGTGGTGAAGAGCGAGATGTGACCGTTGCGCGGTCCGATATACCACCATCCCATCCCAAGCCGCTGGAACTCCGGCCCCTGGACTAATGTCGAGAACAGCACAAGCCCCGGCAGCGCCGCGAGCCCGGCGATCTGCCGCACGGTGGCGACCGGGTCGGGCACGTGCTCAAGCGTCTCGAAGCAGGTGATGAGGTCGAACGGCCCTGAGGGCAGCGCGGCATAGTCGGGCACCAGCGGGTCGTAGACGGCGACGGCGGTGAACCCGTCCGCCTTGAGCCGTGAGGTGAGAGCGCCCTCGCCGCCGCCGTAATCGAGGATGCGCAGGTCGCGCGGCAGCGCCGGGAAGAGCTGGTCCAGCATCGAGCGCAGCGAGGCCGGCCGTTTCTCGGCAAAGTCCGGATCGACCGCGGCGTAGCACTCATCATAGATGTGCGCTTTGAAGTCCGAGATCGTCCAGTCGTCGAAGCACTCGGTGAAGAGGAAGCCGCATTCGCCGCAGCGCCGGTAATGCACCGGCACGCCGGCCGGCGGCAGGACCGCGCCGCGCCGGTCCTCGCAGGATTTGTTGAAGTCGACGACGCCGAAGAGCGTCGCCTTGCCGCGGCAGATCTTGCAGGGCGCGTCGCGGCCGGCGACCGGCTTGAGCGAGAAGGCGGCCGCCCCCAATCGCGCTACTCTGCCGCTTCGGCGGTCATCGAGACGCCTTTGCGTTCCGTGCCGAACCAGACGACGATGGACAGCAGGATCGCGACGCCGGCCGTCGTCGCCGCGAGGGCGAAGGCATAGTCGTCGCCGCGGCTCTCCGCCAGCCGGGATTGGTAGACGCTCAGGCTCGCGATCACCGCATTGCCGATCTGGTAAGTAAAGCCCGGAATCGTCCCGCGCACGCTCGCCGGGGTCAGCTCGTTGAGATGGACCGGCACGATTCCCCAGGCCCCCTGCACCGAGATCTGCATCAGGAAGGCGCCGAGCCCCAGCATCAGCGGCGTCGTCGAATAGGCCCAAAGCGGGATGATCGGCAAAGCCAGCAGAGCGGCGATCACGATAGCGTGGCGCCGGCCGATATACTCCGAGATCGTACCGAAGCTCAGCCCCCCGACGATCGCGCCGAGATTGAGCGCAATCAGCAGCGAGCTCACCGTCCCCGTGTCGAATCCGTGCTGCTTGACGAGGAACGTCTTGTAGAGATCCTGGGTCCCGTGACTGAACGCGTTGAAGCAGGACATCATGGCGATGATGTACAGCACCAGCTTCCACTCGCGGCCGATCGTCCGGATCATCGCCTCGGTGCTGTGCCCGCCTTTGGCTTCAAAGGCCGGCGATTCCTTCACGCTCATGCGGATATAGACGACAAGCAGCGCCGGTACCGCGCCGATCATGAACATTCCTCTCCAGCCGACATACTGGAACGCCGCCCAGTAGACGAGGGCTGCGAGCAGGTAACCGACCGCGTAGCCCTCCTGGAGAAAGCCCGAGATTGTGCCGCGTGTGTGGACGGGAATCGACTCCATCACCAGCGATGACCCGACACCCCATTCGCCGCCCATGCAGATGCCGAAGATCGCCCGCAGGATCAGCAGGGTCGTGATGTCCGGCGCAAACGCGGAAGCGAACTCGACGATCGCATAGAGCAGGATGTCGATCATCAGCGTCGGGCGGCGGCCATACCGGTCCGCGATCCAGCCGAAGATGAAGGCACCGACGGGGCGCATCACCAAGGTCCAGAAGAGCCCTTGGGCGATCACCGACACCTTGGTGTGGAAATCGTCGGCGATGTTGTCGAGCACCACCACCATGAGGAAGAAGTCGAACGCGTCGAGCGTCCAGCCGAGGAAGCTCGCGATCACCGCGCCGCGCTGCGAGCGGTCCAGGGATTTGAGTTCCGACCAGACGCTCATCGCTTCCCCCATGCGTTATCCCTGCCGTCGATCAAATACTCGACCGCGGGCGGACTCAAGCGCTTATAGGGGTGTCGCCGGCAGTTTGACTCGCGCCAGCAGCGATCGTCAGGCCGCGGTGGCGGCCTGCTTCTTGGCAGCGGCGGCGACGATCCGCTTCTTCAGCCGATGGGCCTCCGCGGAAAGCTTGGAATCGGGCGTCCCCATCAGGAAGGCGTCGATGCCGCCGTTGTGCTCGATCGTGCGGATGGCGGCGGTCGAGAGCCTGAGGCGAACCGCGCCGCCGAGCGTGTCGGAGAGGAGCGACGTCACCTGAAGGTTCGGGAGGAACCGGCGCTTGGTCCTGTTCTTGGCGTGGCTGACGTTATGTCCGCTCTGCACGCCCTTGCCGGTAATGTCGCACTTTCTGGCCATGACGGTTCTCGGTCTCACGAACGAACGCGCCGCAACCCGTCCGGCCGCAGCGAAGGGG
>DATGFU010000716.1:0-2907 GCA_035308865.1 Allostellaceae bacterium
CATCGCGACCTGGGAGAACAAGGGGAAGGATATCGAGGTCGGCGGCCAGACCTATCATTGGTCCAAGCATGTCAACTTCCTCAAGTTCCTCGACCTTCCCCGGCAGCTCCTGTCACCCTTCCGGCTGGCGATGACGCCGCCGGATCGCGATGTCGAGGCGCAGGTCAAGGCCGGCGGTTGGGACATCGTCGATCCCGTGCCGATATCGGCCGACATGCAGGCGTATCGCGACTTCATCGTGACCTCGCGCGGCGAGTTCACGGTCGCCAAGGACATCTATGTCCGGCCGAACAGCGGCTGGTTCTCGGACCGCTCCGTCTGCTACCTCGCCGCCGGCCGGCCGGTGATCACCCAGGAGACCGGGTTCTCGAAATTCGTCGAGACCGGCCGCGGGCTCTTCCCGTTTTCCACACTCGACGAGATTCGCGAGGCCGTCGCCCGCATCAATGCCGACTATGCCAAGCAGTCGATCGGTGCGATCGAGGTAGCATACGAGTTCTTCGATGCCGATTCGGTGCTGCGCGAATTGGTGCGTCAGTCCGACATTTGAGCCAATTACGATCCAATTATAGGACTCGATGGGCCCGCGGCGGCTTGCCTGTGCGGTTTTTCGCCATTATAACTAACTGAGACCTCGCATCTTGTGTCGGAATGATCGTCACCTGCCCGGCCTGCACTAGGCGCTACGTTGTAGATCCTTCGGCCCTGGGGGGCACGGGACGGATGGTCCGGTGCGCTCGCTGCAGCCACACATGGTACCAGGACCCGCCGGCACGGCCGGCACCGCCGCCCGATCCGACTCCCGCCCCGATTCCAGAACCGCCGCCGCCGGAACCTGTTGCCGAGCCGGCGTTCGAATCTGTGTCGGCGCGCCCGAGCGAACTGGAACCATCGCCTGATGCCGAGGCGCCGGTTGAGGACACCGCGCCGGCCGAAGCGGCGCCGGCGCCCGAGACTGTATGGCAGCCCGAGGCCGCGTCACCGTCCGAGGCAAAGCCTGAGCCGGAGATCGTATCGTCGACTGTCGCGGCATCATCGACAGAGCCGGCGGCCGACGCGACGCTGCCGCCCAAAAAGGTTCTCTTCCAGCCGCCGCCCCGGCCGGACCCGGCCGAAACGGAGGTGTCGCCGGAGAACTATCGGATCCAGCTGCCGGCCATACGCGGTCCGGAACGCCGGGTCGTCACCGCCCAAAGGGGCGGCGCAGCAGTGATCCTGCTGGTCATGCTGCTGATCGCGGCCGTCGTGTTGCTGCGGGCGCAGATCGTAGGCGTCTGGCCCGCCGCGGCCAAGCTCTACACGACCATGGGCCTGCCGGTGCCGCTGCCCTGGGACGGGCTCGTGCTCCGCGTTGCGCCGGGCGAGGTGACGACCGAAGGCGACAAACGGGTCTACGTCGTCTCCGGCGATGTCACCAATTCGGGAACCACGAACAAGGCCGTGCCCGGCCTCCAGCTGTCGGTGATCGATACATCGACGCACAAGGTGGTGCGCGTGGTGCCGTTCACACCGCAATTCTCGACGCTGGCGCCGGGCGCCCTTACGGGCTTCAAGGTATCGGTTGAAGATCCGCCCGCCGAGGTGACCGGATCGGTCAGCTGGGTCTGGCCGTAGCGGCTCAGAATCGCTGCAGTAGACGGTTGAGGTAATCGCGTTCGAGGCGCGGCCGGTCGGGCTGCCCGGCACGGCGGCGCAGCTCGTCGAGGATTTCCCGGCTGCGCTGAAGGTCGACCGCGGCCGGCAGCTTGACCTTGCCGTCGTCGATATCGCCCGAATTGTTCCGCCCGAACGGATCGGCACCGGCGGCCTCGCGTCCGCCGGTCTCGCCGTCGCCTTGTCCTCCACGCTGGGCCAGCTCGCGGGCCCCCTGCTGCAGCTGGTCGAGCGCCTCGCCTTCCGAGCCCACGGCGTCGCCCGGCTGGCCGCGCTTCAACGCGTCCTCGGCGCTCTTCATCCAGCGGTCGGCACGGCCAAGCGCCGGCGGAACGTCGCCCTGCTGGCCGAGCTGCCGCATCATCTCGCCGAGCTGCTTGCGGAGCTGCTCCTGCGTCGTGGCGAGATCGCCTCCCTCGCCCGGCTTCGCCTCGCCTGGCTTGCCTTCCCCAGCCTTGCCTTCCCCCGGCTTCCGCTGCTCCTGGGGCTGCGCGCCGCCCTCCTGACCCTGCTCGCGCTTTTGCCGGGCCGCGTCATAGGAGCGGTCGAGCAACTGCTGCTGCTTGTGCATCAGGTCCCGCATCGCCGACCCGCCCGAGCCGGCTTGCGCCTGTCGCTTCTGCCCATTGCGCAGCGATTCGAGCAGGTTCTGGAGCTCGGCCAGCGCCTGGCGCGCGGCGTCACGCGCCCCGGTCTGTGCCAGCCGCCGCAGCTCGTCGAGCCGCTTCTGGATGTCCTCCGCGCTTACCGTCGGGCCGTTGCCGGGCTGCTCGTCCTGGCCCGACTGCGCCGTCAGCGCCTGGAGATAGCGCTGGATCGCCTGGTTCAGCTGCGCCATCAGGCGCTCCAGCTCGGCATCGGAAGCATTGCGATCGAGCGCGTCCTGCAGCGCCTGCTGTGCGTCGCGGAGCGATTTCTGCGCCTCCGGCACGTCGCCGTCCTCGATTCGTACGGCGATGTCCCACAGCAGAAGCTGCGTGCCGGGATCGGCTCCCAGGCTGTGATCCAGCGACAGCCGCCGCGACGCCGAGCGCAAGCCGAGGAACACCGACGGGTCGTCGTGGTAAAGCGGCGACTGCAACGCCAGATCCGAGAGCGTCTCCGAAACGACGTCGGACTGGCTGGGGTCTCGGCGCAGCAGCGTCCGCTGCTCGATCACCGCCTTCGCGACCGGATTGCGGAATTGCCGCTCGGGCAGCTTGAGGACCTGAGGCGCGCTGCGGCCGATCTGCCCGAGCGCATCGCGGGCGATAA